>NC_010399.1 GCF_000069225.1 Clavibacter sepedonicus
ATGGCTGCCGTCCGTGCGGACGTGCTCTCGGCCGAGGGACACGCCGCCCGCCGGCGGATCGACGTCAGCATCCGCAAGTACCTAGCGGTGGCGGTCGTGGAGCGCCGGGCGGCGGACTTCAAGACCGGCCGCAGCGTCACCACGAGCAACGAGACCGTGGCGCGTCGCGCGTCCCGGCTCATCCGTCAGAACGTGAGCGAGCGTGTCGCGGAGCGCGCCCGGGCGCTGCTCATCGCGCGGGGGTTCTCGGTGACGGTCGTCGAGGGTCGTGAGCTCACGGTCGCGGAGACCGAGGCGGCGTTCCTCTGGCACGGCGGCTACCAGACCAAGGCAGCCTCCGTCCGGGCTCTGACGATGCCTCGCAGCCTCGTGTCTGACCCTTCAACTGGCGACCTATCTGTCTTTAAACAAGACACACACTCCAGTCCAGTTCTTAAGTTGGTTACCAAAGGCCGTCGTCCGTCGAAAAATCGCCCTCCGCAGGCTCCACCGCAGCGCGCTGCCGCGCGCCGGATGGCCGCTCCGCGGCCGGCATCGACGAATCCGAAGGCCGAAGTCCCCCAGGATCGGGCACCTCGGGCGTTGGCGACGATTCGTCTCGCGGCGCAGCTCCAGCAGCGCATGCCGTGGCTTGGGCGGGGCATTCACCAGGGGCATGTCTGCGACATGCTCGACCGGAACCTCGATACGTCGCGCTACGCACGCACGGTCGTCCGCGACGGCCGCCGCGTGCTCCTGGTCGATGACCGGGATATCACGTCCCGGATCGAAGCGAAGTTCCGGGATCTGGGGGTTCCGTTCCTCGATGCGCCTGTGCAGCGCGACCCGATCGGATATCTCGCGTGGGGTATTCAGATGGCGATTGATCCGAGCGAGGAGACACGCATGGAGCGGTACGACCGGGAGCAGGATGCCGCCGCCGAGCGCGCTCAGCAGCGCCAGGCGGACGCCGCTCGGGAGACCGCTCGTCACGGCGGAGAGGACTCCCCCGAGCACCGTGCGTTCCTCGAGCAGGAGCGCGCGATCCGCGCGGCGGCGGCTCGGCGCCGGCCGGCGCCGGCCGAGCCGATCGCACTCCCCCACGCTCCGACGCGGCGCTCGTCCGACGTCGCCGTGCCGGCTGGGATCGACGAGCCCGTGACGGCCGCGCTGCTCGGCGAGGGCCGCCACCCGGCGGAGTTCCCCACCGGCGTCCAGGAGCTCCACGGCCGAGTGCTCCGCCTCGCGCGGATGCTCACCGCTCGCGGCTGGGAGCTCGACGCGGACGCTGCTCACGCAGCGGGCGACGTCGTGCTCACGGACGCGGCCGGCGCCGGCCGCATCGCGTTCGCTCCCCCGGCCGAGCTGCCGGCCGATGCCATCTGGCGGACCGGCGCCGACGGCGCCGAGCTCGCCGACGACGTGACCGTGCACGAGTACATCGCTGGTGTGGAGCGCTGACGCAGCGGTCGCTGACCCCGGCGGTAAACTAGTCGCACAGTGCGACTAGTTTGACGACTGGTTGAGGCTCGCTTGCCCTCTCTGCCACTGGCCCCCTTTACTTCCGAACCTCCCCCAGACAGATGCTTTTGCTGTCTGGGGGAGGTTCGGAAGCGGCGCAGCCGGGGGGCCAGTGGCAGAGAGGGCAAGCGAGAGAGACAGAGATAGATAAGTGATTTCAACAACAAAAGAAAGACCAAGTTGGGAGGGTGGTTGCGTCATGCAGTGTCCCTTGCGTGGGTCAGGCGGACGAGGACGTGTGGTGACGATCCGGGGTGCCACGAACGTTGGGAGCACGAGGCGGTCGCCTCGATCACGGGCGGTACGTCTACGGCGCTTCGCAGGGTCGCCCCGCCTGTCCCTCGTCGCGTCTCACAGGCCCCCCTCGTCGCGTCTCACAGGCCCCCCGTGGCGCGTCCTCACGGACGCGCCACGGGGCTCGCGGCTGGCTGTGCCAGCCGCGAGCCCCGTCGCCGTCGGGCGCACCTGATGGTGCGCCTCACCCGTCGCGACGTCGCGCTGTTCGACTGGTTCGCGACGGTCCGCATCGCGAACATGGAGGCCCTCCGCTGGGCGCTGCCGGCGGCCGCCGGCAGCGCAGCGCCGGTGACGGTCCGGAAGGCGCAGCACTGGTGCGCGCGCATGGAAGCGCTCGAGCTCGTGAAGCGGGAACAGCTCTTCCAAATCGGCGGCGCGGTCGTCTGGCCGACCGCGACCTGGGCGAGCGCCCGGCAGCCGCATTTGCTTTCTCAGACGACCCGACACGAGGTGTCGGTCTCGATCGTGTCCGCTCGGTATCTGGCCGCCGGGTACGAGTGGTTCCGGGATCGGCCGGCGAAGAACGGTTACGAGCACCAGGCGGACGGAATTGCTCGGAAGGGTTCCACGCTTGACGCCGTGGAGGTCGAGCTGACCGCCAAGCGGCCGCAGCGGTACGGGGCCATTTTCCGCGCGTTCGACGTCCGGTTACAGCGGGGCGAGATCACGCACGTCACGTACTTCACGAACGTGGCTGGCGGACGCGCGATTCAGCAAGCGCTATCGGGATCCGCTGTTCCCGCGAGCGGGCGCAGCCGCTTGCGCGTTGTGCCGGTATTCGACGACCGAGGGCATTGGTACGGGGATGAGCAGCCCGTCGAGCTCGGAGGGGAATGGACGGCGCCCGCACTGCCGGCGCCTGTGGATCGGAGCAATTCGCGACAGCCGAACTTGTTCGAGTCCGACCCGCGGTGATCTCGTCTCGCTCCCCCGTCGACGGGTGCCTCGCTCCGCGTGAGGCATCCGTCCTCGGGAGCTCGGGGAGCCGCTTCGCGGCGGGCAGCGACGATGTGGTGAGAGGTGCGCAGCCAGCACACGGGATCGGCCGGCCGTCTCCGAGAGCACCGGTCCAGAGCGCCGATGGATCTCCAGCCCTTCCGCCGTCGTTCACCCCCCAATGTCACCGCCCACAATCCAAGCTGTGGGACCAAACCACCGAGCCGGCCACCTCGGCAACAGTCCCCTGTCCCGCAGACGCACACCTCCAGACCCCGTGATCGACGTGCCCCGCTCCCCCATCAGGGCAAGGCGCAGTGCAGCGCAGCGGAACGGAGCCGCGGCAGCCCGACACCCGAGCCGGGCCCCCTCGATCCCGCCGACGATCTACAGAAAGTCGCTAAAAAGGCAAGGCGGGTCTTGCCTTGCGGGGCAAGCCCGGGCTATACTAGACTCATGAAGCCGCAGAAGTCGCGAGATGTGAAGAAGCACCTACGGGCTGCCGGATGGGTCTACATCCGGGACGCGAAGGGCAGTCACGAGGTCTGGGGCACGTCCGACGGGAGCGTGACGCTCCCGGTGCCGTTCGGGCACAAGGAGATCACACCGGGCGTCCTCGCCCAGTTGGAAGCCAAGGGCGTCGCGATGCCGGAGGGATGGAAGTGATGAACGTACGCACATACGAGGTCACCGTCGAGCGCGAGGGGCGGTGGTGGCTGTTCCGCATCCCCGAGCTCGATCTCGTGGGCCAGGCCCGCAAGCTCGCCGAGGTCGACTACGAGGCCCGCGGCATCATCGAGGCCATGACGGATGCGGACTTCGACTCGATCGCGACGAACGTCACCGTCACTCCCCCGAGTGAGCTCTGGGCCGCATGGAAGGCCGCCGAGCAAGAGGAAGCCGCCGCCCGACAGGCGCAGGCAGACGCGGCCGCGCACCGCCGCGACGTCGTGAAGAAGCTCCGCAGCACCGGCGTGACAGCCGAAGAGGCCGGCATCGTCCTCGGCATCACCAAACAGCGCGTCTTCCAGCTCGAGAAGACCCCCGCCTGAGCGCACGGCATGGCCTCAGAGGAGCGGTCTACTCCCCTAGTTACATTTGTAGCTACCGACCCATACGGCCATGTAAGCACCATGGGTAACAGGTACCATGTGACTCACATGCACAGGAAGTTACATACCGTGTTGACCGGGTATGTGTGTATGCTGGTACGTACAGACACGGGATACCTGGTTCCCATGAACCATGGTTCCTACACGGGAGGCAAACCATGCGCATCGTCGCTGTCGTGCAGCAGAAGGGCGGGGTGGGGAAGACCACCATCGCGGTCAACCTCGCGGCCGTCACGGCCGAGCACTCTCGGGTCCTCGTCGTCGACGCCGATCACGTGCAGCACTCGGCCACGGACTGGGCCGAGGCATCCGAAGCCGAGGGCGCGACGGCCTGGCCGTTCGACTTCACCGACGACGCGAGACCCGAGGTCCTGTCTCAGCTCCGAGGGGCATCGGACTACGACACGATCATCGTCGACACCCCCGGCAGCCTCGCCCCGAGCGAGATCCAGCGCACCGGCCTCGTGCTTGACTCCGCGGACTTCGTCATCGTCCCCATGGAGCCGCAGCCGTTGAGCGTCACACCCCTCATGCGGACGATCAAGTCCGTCATCGAGCCCCGCGGGCTGCCGTACCGCGTCCTGCTGTCCCGGGTCGGACGCGACGAGGCATCGCAAAAGCGCCGCGACGAGACGATCGCCCGCCTCGATGACATGGGAATCCCGAGGCTGCGCACCGTCATCCGCCAGTACGTCGTGCACTCCGACGCACCCGCCGCGGGCGACGTCGTGACGACGTACCCCGAGAGCCGCCAGACCGTCCACGCGATCAGCGACTTCTCCTCCCTCGCGCTCGAACTCACGAGCATCTGGGCCAACGGAAGGAACAAGTGATGGGCCGAGCAGACATGGATCGCGTCTTCAACAAGGACGTGGACGCGGTGCCGGACCCCGGCATTGCACCGCCGGCCGAGGCCTCCGCCCCGACCGAGCCGCCTGCTCCCGCGTCCGACGAGGGAGCGAAGAGCACGCCGTCCCGCGTGACCTTCGACGTGACACCCGAGCTCCACCGCGCCTACAGGGTGTGGACGCTGACGAACGGAACCACGATGAAGGATCATCTGACCGCCTACATCAAGCAGTCCATCGGATCCTGACTCGGCGCACGCCGGCCATGTAGCAACACAGGCACCCGCGCAACAGGGCTCCATCAAATGTAACTATGTGAGTTTGGGGATTTGTATGTTCGTGTCGTCGTACTCGGGGTTCATCACCGTGGTCATGTTGGCGGTGGTGCTCGTGGTGAGTTCGTTCGTCGTGCCGATCCTGGTTGCATGGTTCGCGGGGAGTCGGATCATCACGAAGACGCGCTACTGGCTCACCGTCACGTGGTGGCCGTGGGTCATCGGCGGGGGTGCGATCTTCACGGCCGTGATGTGGTGGCTCGCCGCCCGCGACGTCCTGCCGGTGCTGGCTGCTGGGGGAGCAGACGAGGCCCCCGCGCAGATGGTGCAGGTCTTCGGCGGCCACGCCCTTGTTGCTGGCGGCCTCGGGCTCCTCGCCGGGGTGGGTCTGGGCCCGCTCGTGTTCGCCGCTCGGCGCCGACGAGTCGCGCTCCGCACGCTGGAGCGCCGCCTGCCGGACGTGAAGATGCAGGAGGACGTCGAGAAGGCCCGCAAGCGCGCGGCCGACTGGTCGGCCGCCGGGCAGTTGCGGCTCCAGATGAATCCGCGGAACGGCAAGATCGTCGGCACGAAGCAGATCGGACGTGTCGCCCGGTGGGTGCTCGGGCTGCCGGTGTCGCAGCGCATCGCGAGCTCGCGCCCCGGCCGGGCGCCGTACGCGCGGCACGGGGAGTGGGTCTTCGGGCTCATCCAGCGCCCGACGGTGCGGACCTGGCGCGAGCGGCTTGCCGACAAGTCGTTGGTGCGGGACTGGACGGCCAAGGGTGGCCGCTTCGTGAAGTGGCCCGAGGACTCGAGCGCGTGGCGCGTGCTGCTGCTCGGCGAGGCCGGCGCGGGGAAGACCGTGCTGTTGTGGGTGTGGGTGCTGTGCGCCGTGATGATGAAGGCGCCGGTGGTGTTGATCGACGGGAAGGGCATCGCCGCCGACGCCGAGCGGTTGGCGGGCATGCTCCGCAAGATGGGGCGCACCGTGCAGATCGGCGGTCGCTGGAACCTGTTCACGGGATCCGCGGCGCAGATCACCGAGAAGATCATGCGCGTCGTGGGGGAGAGCGCGGGGGAGGGGCAGTTCTACAGCGACGAGGCTCGCGATCTGCTCGACCTCCTCCAGGTCAAGGCCCCGCTTCGGTCCATGCAGGATCTCGAGACGCGCCTGATCGAGCTCCCTCGGTGGCTGAGCTCGCAGTCGCTCAACGACTTCAGCGCCCCGGTCGACAAGAGCGGGACCACGAAGGCCATGCGTGCGGGGGCGAAGATCCGCGGTCGGATGCGCAACCTCGCCCCCTTCCTGGGCGAGGACGGGTGGACGTTCGACGACCTCGGCGCCGACGTTCGCCTCGTGCCGATCCGGCCGGCACTCGCGGCCGAGCGGATCCTCGGCGACGTGATGCTCGCGGACCTCCGGCAGTGGCTCGGTGCGCTCACCGAGCCGCGACGCATGCTGTGCGTGGTCGACGAGTTCGCACAGCTCGTCTCGACCACCACCGACCCGGGAGACCTCGCCGCGTCGCTGGCTGAGACGGGACGCTCGCAGGGTGTGGGCCTGGTCCTCGCCGCCCAGTCCCTCCCCGGTATCTCGGGTGATCTCACGTTCCGCGATCGACTCAGCAGCTCGGGGATCGCGGTCGTCATCGGCCGTTCCAAGTCGCCCGAGGCGGCCGTGTCGCTCGCCGGTACCGTCAAGCGCATGGAGGCGTCCGGGGACGCGACCGAGGGCGCCGAGCTCAACACCGGCCGCGCCCAGGACACCTACGCGATTGCCCCGCAGGACGTCCGCGAGGCCTGGGATGGAGCGTTCTACCTCATCCAGGGCGGCCTCCACACGCCCTTCCGCGCGATCCCGCCCGAAGTGCTCACCAGCCGCCCCGACGCCTACGTGCCGGCCGTCGACGTCGACGAGGAGGCCGACGAGGGCGAGCAGCCCCCCGCAGCGGCAGCGGACGCATGGATCGGGCTGGAAGTGCAGCTCCAGGAGCACAGCGCGGGCCGCTGGCCGGCGACGGCATGGCCCTCCACGGCCGAGTTCATCGCCGACGACGAGCCGGATCCGGTGTGCGTGGAGTTCACGACGACGGCCACAGCGCCGGCCGTGCCGGTGGGGGAGTGGTGGTCCTCCTGGCGACCTGAGCAGGAGACCCAGTGGGGTGCCGCTCGGCACTCGCTCCCGAGCGAGTGGATCGCGGCGTGCGAGCGCGTCGTCGGGCAGGCCCGCCAGCGGTACGGCCTGTAACGGTCGCGATCAGCTCAGCAGGTACTTCACGAAGTCGAGGGCGTCGCCGGCTACCCGCTCGCGCAGAGCCCAGTACTTCGTCTCCGAGGGCTTGCGGCGGTAGGAGGGATCGGCGTCGTCGGTGACGTAGCCGGCCTCGGTGAGGACGTAGATCGCCTGCCGGCACCCCGCCACGGACATGTCGAGCTCCCTCAGTAGCTCGTCGAACGTCGCCGGCCCTCGGAGCAGGTGCCGCAGCACGAGCACGCGCGATTGCGCCTGGAGAACGACCTGCATCCCGCTCACGTTGTCGGGGGCGTCCCTCTGGCGCATCAGATCCTCCGGCATGCCACGGATTGTTCCGTGTTCTGGATCACGCTACCGCCGTGATCGCTTACGGCAATCTACGCAAGCGGTCCGTTCAGCCGCCTCGCATGCCTCATAGCATTCCCCGCATGGGTAAATATGCCGTTGCGCCGCACAATTGCCTATGTCGGTGGAGTGCTGTACACCTGATCCCGTGGCGCTCGCATGGGGGGCGTCTAAATGTGCAGCACGATCAAGGGGAGGGTGCAACATGTCCGGATTCGGAAGCGGGACGCCGAAGGTCTTCGGGACCGCAGATCAGGTGAACGAGTTCATCGACGAGGACTTGGCGCCATCGGAGGGGGTGCCGGCTCTGCGTCGGCGGTCCGCCGAGGCGTCGTCATCCCCTCAGCCCGCGGAGCAGCACACTGCGCCGGCTGAGGTGGCGGGCTCCGCTGCGCAGGAAGCGGGCCCATCCCCGCTCGTGCAGCTCTCGGAGCCGTCCACGCCGGCCCCGACCATCCCTCCCCGGTCGGGGCCGGTCGTGGAGCCGCAGGGGGTCGCCGTCGCGCGAAGCGCCCTCCGTGGCGAGGGCGTCGCTGTCGCCGCGCCGGCTGCCCGCGCTTCGACCGGCGTCCGCGGGGTGCTCGCGAAGCTCGGACTGCCGATCGGCCCGAACGAGGCAGAGCGGGAAGCCCTCGCGCTGGACCGCAACCGATTCGCCGCAGAGACCTTGATCCGTCAGTCCACCTGGACGCGGCCCGTGTCGGTGCTGGTCGCGAACCCCGGCGGTGGCATGGGGAAGACCACCGTCTCTCTGCTGCTCGGAGGCACGCTCGCGGCCGTCCGCGGCGGGTTCGTCGTGATCCCCGAGCTCGCCGACGCTCCCGGCATGCTCGCCTACCGCGCCGAGGGCGACCCAGCGCTCGGCATCGGTGAGCTCGTGCAGAAGGTGGACACCATCACCAGCGCCGGTGCCCTCGATGGGTACACGAAGCCGCAGACCTCGTTCGCGTCCGTGATCGGATCGACGGGCCGCCGGGCGACCCTCACTCGAGACGACGTGCGCGCCGTCATCGCCAAGACGGGGGAGTTCTACAAGATCCGCGTGTTGGACACCGGCAACGACGCGACTTCCGCCGCGTTCCTGGCAGCCGTCGAGGCCGCCGACGTCCTGGTGATCCCGGTCATGGGCGCTGCCGACAGCGCCGAGCACGCTCTACGGCTCGTCGAGGGCCTGCGCGAGGGCGATTCGCACGCCCGCGAGCTCGCGGCCAGTGCGATCGCCGTTCGGCTCACAGATGGACGCACCGAGCACCCGGAGATCGTCGAGCGGGTCGACGCATCGCTCGCGCAGGCCGGCGTGCGCCGCCTATTCACGATCCCCTACGACCAGCACATCGCCGACCGGGGGGAGCTCACGCTGAGCCGACTCCAGCCGGCCACCCGCGACGCCTTCACCTTCGCGGCCGCCGCGGTCATCGAGACGCTGAACAGCGTCGTCACCCGCCGCGCCTGACCGGCGCGCGTCCCACTACACAGACCGTCACGACCAGGGGAGAACCCATGTCCACGCTGCACCTCATCGCCGACCACTTCACCGCCGTCGCCGCCGGCACCATGCCCAACCCGATGGGCCACATCACCGTCCTCGCCGAGGGCGGGATCCCGAACCCGCTCGACAACATCGTCCCGGACTTCTCCATCTTCGGAACCAAGTTTAACCAGCTCTGGCAGAAGATCCTCGCCGGCATCTGGGGCCTCATGCTCATCGCCTCTGTCCTCGCGTCGATGCTCGGTCTCGGTCGCATGGCCATGAGCGGCGGAGCGAGCGGCAACCCGCAGAAGTACCAGGACGCCAAGAGCGGGACGATCGTCTCCGGCTCAGCGTTCGGCGTGCTCGCGGCGCTGGGCGTGATCGTCGGCGCCGTCCTCTTCTTCGTGAGCCTCTAGGACCCGTCATGCGCATGCGTAGCGAAACGACCGGGCTCTCGCGCTGGCCGTGGGTCATCGGAGGCACGGCGGTGCTCGTCATCGGCGGGATGGTGCTCTACAGCCAGGTCAAGCCGAGCAACGTGCCGGCCCCGGCCTCCACGTCGGCCGTCACGCCTGCACCCGAGGCGAGCGCGCCCGCGTCCGGTGCCGGTGACGACGACCCCGGAGTGGCCCCCACGGGCTGCCTCGGCGGTCTAGACCGAAATGCCGCAATGGTCCTCACCGCTCAGAAGGAGGCTCCGCACACGACCTACGGGGCCGTCGAAGTTGCGGCGGCATTTCACCGCTGGCTGTGGCAATACCCCGATCCCGAAGTTGACGATATCAATGCCATCTCCGCTAACGTGATATCCGCCGACGCCTCGCCTGCGTGGAAAGATATCGCCTCTGAGTACGCTGCCGCAGGAAACGACCCGAGCCACGGCGTCGTCTCAGCAGGGACCCCGTTTCATATTTCTACGACGAACGGATTGTGGGCCGTGGGTGCGGACTCGTCGGCGGATCAAGTGACGGTAAATCTCGCTGCTGGGTATGTCGTCGATGGCGCCCTCAGTCCCTCCAAGGTCGCAGGAATTGCACTCGTTATGAAGTGGTCAAATGGTGCCTGGCATGTTTTGAGTGGCAAATTGCTCGACCAGAACCTGCTCGCGCAGGGTGGAATCCGTTATACGGGAGGGTGCTGATGGCAAGCGAATGCGACGCGGGACCTCTTGGGTGTGCAGGTCAGGCTATTGGCGATGCGGTCAAGGACACCATAAACGGTGACGCAGCGATCATTAAGGGCGTCGCTGGCGCGGCGAAGGGCGCCGCTGACACCGCGCACACCGTGATCTCCGTGGGCTCGGATCCGCTGGGGTACCTCTACCAGAAGGCCCAGGACTCGGCATCGAGCCTGGCTGACACGGTGCTCTCCGCTGCGGCCAAGACGACCCTGCCGGACCTGAACGCCGACTGGTTCACCAGTGTCTATAAGGCGTCGTTCGCGATCTCAATTACATTCGCGATGATCCTGCTCATGGTTCAAATATATCGGACTACCGTCGGCCGGCAGGGTGTGAGTGATATGTTTGACGCGGTAGGAAAGAACTTCCTTATATTTCTCGGTGGGGCGGCCTTTGGGCCGTCGATCGGTGTCCTACTCGTCCAGATCACCGCTGCACTTGAGAGCAGCATCATCGAGTGGGGCACGGCGAAGCTCGCCGGGCAGACGATGGCCGAGGTAATTAAGGGGGTTACGACCTCCGCCGTTCCGTCGTCAATTGCCGGGAATGTCGTCGTGGCGCTGTGCCTCATGCTGGCGCAGGTGCTGAGCCTGTTCATGGTGCTGATAATGCAGATCATTCAATATCTCATGCTGTATTTCATGGGCGCACTGCTACCGCTTGGGCTCATGTGGCTCATTGACAAGAACCGGCGCACGTTCGCGTTGAAGATTGTCGGCGTGTGGTTCGCTACGCTCATCGGCCACCCGTTGCTGATATTCCTGTTCATGCTCGTTTCCATGTTCGTGGTGTCCACGATCAGCTCGAATTGGTTCGGCGTCGAGGCGATCCAAGCCACGGTGAATCTCGCGGCGGCCACGCTCGCAACGCTGATGGTCGCGTTCGTCCCGTTCATGCTCTACAAGTTCGCGCCGATCCTGCCGCAGGGCGGCCTGCCGGCGTCGAGCGAGCGTACGCCGGCACCGGGCAACAACCGGACCATGGACGACGTGCGCCGACGCATGCAGGAGCGGCAGCGCGACCCCGCCTCAGGCCCCGGGAACACGGCCTCGCCGGCGCAGAGCGCAGGATCACCGGCCGCGGGAGCGCCCAAGAAGGGCGTGCACGCAGCCTCCCCGGCCGCGAAGGCCTCGCAGGCGGGTGACGCGGCGAAGAAGGCGGCCGCGATGTCGGCCGCGAAGAAGGGCGCCGCCGCTGTGGCGACGGCTGGAACCGGTGGCGCGGCGTGCGCCGTCGTCGCGGGTGCGAAGGCGGCCAAGAGCGTCCAGGACGCCGCGAAGCGCACGGCCACCACGGCCGCCGATCACGTGAGCAAGCACATCGACGACCACGACGAGGAGCGGTGATGACGACCGACGAGCTACTGACCCGGCACATCGGGGGTGAGAACACGCGCCGCCGTGGGCGGCTGACGGGCACGGTCTCGAAGACGCGCCTGGCGCTGCTGATCCTCATCGGTCTGGGGACGGCGGTCGCGGTCGCGGTGACGCACAGCATCTGGGTCATCATCGGCGGGGTCCTCGCCGCGATGACGGCCCTTCTGGTGACGATCGGTGGTCAGCACGGCTCGCTGTTGGATCGGCGCCGCCGCTCGGCGCGGATGCGCGCTCGGCGGGCGACGGGGACGGATGCGTTCGTGCCCTACGACATCGCGACGTGGGACCAGCTGACCGCCGCGGTGCGGTCCGGCGAGAAGAAGGAGCAGCAGGCGGCCCGTCGGGCGCTCCGCCGCATGCGGTGGGCGCCGGACGGCGCCGACGGGATGGGGTGGCTCGTGTCTGCGCGAGGAGCGCCGGCCGTTGCGTGGCACTCTCCGCGCGGCGAGGAGGAGTACCTGTCCGTCGTGTTCAGCGTGACAGGGCAGATGCGCGGTATCGAGTCCACGGCGCGGGCGAATGACGCCGCGGAGGCGTGGGGTCGATTCCAGGCGAATCGGGCGTCGGAGGGCTCGCTGTTGCGGGGCGTGCAGACGCTCACGCGGGTGCTGCCGCCCGCGGCGGCGCGACAGTCGCGGTGGGCGCAGTTGGAGCTCGATCAGAACGATGGGACCTGGACGTCGAAGTTCGTGGAGGCGTTCGAGCGGATGAAGGCGTCCTACGAGGAAGTGCTGCTCCTGTGCACCGAGGACGCGATGACGCAGCGCCACTTCATCATCTGCAAGTGGCCGGTGTCGGGCGCGTTCCGCGAGCGGGCAGCCGCGTACGGCGAGGGCCGCGACGGGTGGCGCAGGCTCATGGACGAGGAGATCCCGCGAGCCGCCGCAGGGCTGTCCGACGCGCGCCTCGGGAAGGTGCGAGTCCTCGAGGCTCGTGAGGTGGTGGCGCTCATGCGGCACCAGCAGAACCCGAGCTTGGGGATCGAGGCCGCGAAGCGTATCGACCCGCTCGCCTCGCCCGGCCTGCCGTCGCACGACGAGTTCTCCGCGCACATCGTCGAGGACGTCGAGCCAGACACCGGCCGGCGGACGCAATGGTTCCACCGCACGGCGGCGATCCTCGCCGAGAACATGCAGGACCAGGCGCGCGATCCGTTCTGGATGCTCAAAGTCCTGCATAGCGCTGACCTCCAGATGGTCCGGTCCGTGGCGTTTCACCTGCGGTTCGTGCCGGCGGTCCAGGCGCGTGCCGACGCGCAGCAGACCCGGGTGCTCGCGGCGGCGGAGCGGATCGCGCGCGAGAACAAGACCGGCCTGGAGGACGGGACGCTGAGGTTGGAGATGACGGGCGCGGAGCACCGCGCGGCCGACGTCGCGCCGGGCACCGGTCACCACGGGGTCGAGTGGGTCGGGTTCGTGACCATCTCGGCCCGGTCGCTCGCTGAGCTCAAGCGGGCGTCGAGCCGACTGGAGGACGTGTGCGCGACCGATGTCGGGATCGCACGGCTGGACTGGCAGGACTCGTTCGCGGCGGCCGCGTCCGGCTGCACTTACCCGATTGCCCGCGGGCAGAAGCCCCCGCAGGTGCCGATCGGGTCTCGTATCGAGGCCGGTATCTCCGGCCGCCGGCAGAAGGAAGCACTGACATGAGCGGACGACAGGCCAAGGCGCAGCGGGCGGCGACGATCGGCGACACGGAGCACGAGGTGATCGCGCTGCAGCGCCGCGCGTCGCGGCTCACCCGCGTTCCGGTCGTGAATCGGTTCCTGCCGCCGGAGGTGTTCGTGAGCGACGTTGAGGAGGTGTCCGCGCATGCGGCCGCGGCCGGCGAGCTCGCGCCGTGGGAGGTGCCCGGGAGCCAGCTCCGACCGGATGGGTGGCAGTCCGCATCCCGAGCTCGGCGGGGCTGGTACGCACCCGCGCACCAGGGGGCAGCGTCCACGACTCGGCAGGCGGAGATCGTGGCCACCGCGCACTTCGGCGCACCGACCGGGTTCGATGGCATCGTGAACGGCCGCGACACGCTGACGCGCACCGCCTTCGCCCACGACCCGATCACGGCCTACCGCCGCACTCCGCGCGGTCTCACGTCACCGAACGTCGTCGTCCTCGGGCAGACGGGAGCGGGGAAGTCCTCGTGGGTGACGTGCAACCTCATCACGAAGCCGTTGATGCTTCGCAAGCGGCGCGCGGTCGTGTTCTCCAAGAAGGACAGGGGCGGCGAGTGCGAGCATGCCGAGCTCACGCGAGAGCTGGGGAACGAGCCGTTCCGGTTCCTCGCCAACGGCGCGACGGGCGAGGGCCGGGTCATCAACGTGCTGGACCCGGCGATCACGCGCGTCGATGGGATGCAGGGGCAGAAGCTCATGCTGGACACGGTGATCCAGCTCCACCGGCACCGCAGCAGCGGGACGGTCGCCTCGGTGGAGGAGGCCGGCTGGGAGGACCAGGCGCTCCGACTCGCGCTCCGCTCGCTGCTCGCTGACCACGAGGACACACGGGTACCGACCCTCGCTGACCTCTCGGCCCGGCTCGGCGCCGTCGACCCTCACCGCGGGGACTACTCCCTGCGGTCGCGCGAGCGGCTGCACCAGGCCGGCCTCTCGATCAGCCACGTGCTGAACGACCTTCTCGAGACGTACGGCGGTGTCTTCGACGGCGAGACGAGCTCGCAGGTCGACCTCACGCACAAGCTCACGACGTTCGACATCTCCCAGCTCCCCGCGGACGGCGCCGTCATCCCGATCGTCATGGCCGCGGCGAACATGTGGATGCTGGGCCGGATCAAGGACGAGGCCGGCTGGGCGACGAACGTGATCTACGAGGAGGGCTGGCACATGATCGGCGGCCCGTCCGTGGGCCTCATCCAGTCGAACGAGAAGCTGTCCCGATCGCTCGGCATGTCGAACATCTTCATCATGCACAAGGGCTCGGACATCCCGCCGGACTCCGCCGGGGTGACCGTGATCCAGGAGGCGCAGACGGCCTACATCTTCCGCCAGGAGCACGAGCAGGATGCCTCGTGGGCGCAGCGGACGTTCAACCTCGACCAGGACACCACCAAGCTCCTGATGGGGCTTCGGACGGGGCACTGCATCGCGAAGATCGCGGACATGCCCGAGACCGAGGTCGAGCACCTCCGCTCCGAGTGGGAGAAGGTGCTGACCGACAGCGACCAGGCGATGATGGGCGACTCCGCGGACGCCCTCGGGCGCTGACCGGCGGACATGCGATGAAGAAGTTCCTGGCCGTGACTGCCACGGGGGTCTGTGTCGTGTTCGCCGCGATCGTCGCCATGGTCTCTGTCGTGTTCGCCGCGCCAGGAGGCGGATCCGGCTGCACGGTCGGGTCGGCCAGCATCGACGCGGCGAAGGCGCACGATCCCGTCGCCGGTTACTCCGGCGACCAGCTCGTCAACGCCGCCAGCATCATCAACGCGGGCGCCGCGCTCGGCGTGAGCTCACAGGGGCAGATCGTCGGGGTGATGACCGCGATGGGCGAGTCCGGGCTCCGAAACATCGAGTACGGGGACGCGGCCGGCCCGGACTCCCGCGGTCTGTTCCAGCAGCGCGACACGTGGGGCACGCTGGAGCAGCGCATGAACCCCGCGCAGGCCGCCACGTTCTTCTTCGAGCGCCTGGTGAAGGTCCCCAACTGGCCGTCGATGACGCCCACGGCCGCCGCGCACGCCGTGCAGCGGAACCAGGACCCGGACCACTACACGCGCTGGTTCGAGCCGGCACAGGCCGTCGTGAGCGCCCTCACGGGCTCGGACACGGCGTGCACGGAGGCCGCGGCCGCCACCGTCTCGGGCAACGCGCAGCAGCTCGCGCAGCACCTCGTCGACCTCACGAACCAGGGCACGATCACGTGGCTGTCGCCCTCGCACTTCCCCGAGGTGCAGGCCATCGCCGCCGGGCAGCCGAAGCCGAACTGCGGCATCGACGTCCGGGTCCTCCAGGTCATCACCGTCGCCACGCAGACGTTCCGGTCTATCGGGATCTCCGACGTCAACCGCCTGTGCAGCGGGCAGCGGCCGGGGGCCGGCGATGCGTCCGCGCACGTGGTCAACGGCGGCGGCCACGCCGTCGACTTCTACGCCTTCGACGGCACCCCCACCACCGGCGCCGACCCGAACGCGATCAAGCTCCTCCGCGCCCTCGCGCCCGTCATGCCCGACGGATCCGGCGTCGGCCAGTCCGATTGCCGCGCGAACGCCGGCACGAGTCTCGACCTGCCGATGAAGCAGTTCCCCGACACCTGCAACCACCAGCACGTCCAGGTCGACCCGTGGGGCGACGAACCGATGAAGCTCACCAGCAAGGAGAACCCATGAGCGAATGGCGCTCCACCGAAGACCTCGCCGCGGCCCTGACGTTCGGCGTCTCCGGCTGCGATGCAGCCGCGAACGAGGCGCGGGCGGCGCGGGCCGCCGAAGTCCTGGCCGAGCACTCGGCGGCCGTAGACCGGGCGTACCGCGAGACCGCCGGCTCGACCGTCGATCCGTGGTGGCCCGAGCCGTTCGGCGCACGGATCGTCCTCGAAGCGCGGGGCGACCTCGACGCGGCCACCAGCTCCCCCGAGTTCGAAGCAGAGGTGCAGAAGGGCATGAACCTGCACCCGCGCCATGTCCTCGTCAACGACGAGGACGGGTGTCGCTACGAGGCCTTCACCGCCGCGGCCGAAGAGCTCGAGCAAGTCGTGCCGGCGTGCACTCGGATCCGTGATGCTCTCCGCACGGCCCGCCACGTGAGCGCCTACATCACACCGAAGGGAGCCCCATGCTGACCTCCAACCTGCACCCCCTCGCGATCCTCGGAGCTCTACCGCACGCGGCCGCCGCCAGCGACGTCCCGGCGCGGTACTACTCCGACTGGACCACGTGGTACCCGTGGACGATCGCCCTGGTGTGGTGCGTTGCCTGGGCGGTCGTCTACGTCGGCGTGCTCCGCTTCGCCATCCGTATGAGCGGGGACGGGGCGATCATGGGGATCGCGTCCCTCGTGCCCGCCCTCATCTGGACAGTGACGCTCAGCACGATCGCGGCGTACATCCCCTCCGAGCCGGCCGTCCTCGGGATCTACCTCGGCGGCATCGTCATCCTCGGGGTCACGTTCCTGCTCAGCGAGGTCGGCGGGAAGTGGGGCGCGGGCGGCGCGGCTGTGCTCCTGGTGGTGAACGGCGTGAGCGAGATGATCCGCCGCCTCTCGGCCGAAGCCCACATGTCCGAGGGGACCTTCCTCGCCGTGTCGGTCGTCGTCGGCGGCGTCATCGTCGTCCTCGCGATCGGGAGCAGGGCTCGATGACGCCCCGCACACGACGCGTCTACTTCGCCGCCGCCGCGCTCCTCGGCCTCGGCAGCCTCGCCGGCGGCTACTACGCCGTCGACCTCGTGCACCCGCAGGCGCAAGATGACGCCCAGGCGTCGGCCGTCGACGCGGCGCAGGTGCCGGCCGCGAGCGGTCCCGTGGTCGACGCCTTGACGGCCGCGGGCCTCGTGCGCGGGGGAGTGGTCGACGCGGCCGCGGTGCGGTCGCTCGTCGACAAGCTGCCGGCGGACACGCACGTGAGGACGCCGGCCTACGACCGGGCGGCCTACGGGCCGTCCTGGGCGGACACCGATCACAACGGGTGCGACCAGCGGAACGACGTCCTGGCGCGTGATCTCACGGCGGTCACGTTCACGAAGGCGGATCCCGGCTGCACCGTGGCCATGGGGCACCTGGCCGACGTCTACACGGGGAAGGGCATCGACTTCACCCGGGGGAAGGCGACGAGCGCGGCGGTGCAGATCGACCACCTCGTTCCCCCCAGGTGGGCGTGGCAGCACGGCGCCGCCGCCTGGAGCGGGGAGCGCTGCGAGCAGCTTGCGACGGACGTCAACAACCTGCAGGCCGTCGATGGTCCGACGAACGAGGCGAAGTCGGACCAGGGGCCGGCGACGTGGCTCCCGCCGGCCGCCGGCTATGACTGCCTCTATGTCACCCGATTCGCGTACGTTCTGAGCACGTACGAGCTCACGATCGACGACGCCGACCGCGCCGCTATCGACCACACCCTCGACACCTGCCCGTGACCCGATGGAAGGAACTGCCTCGTGATGAACGTCGCCAGTGAGAGGGACCCGCAGAAGCTCCGCCAGTACCTCCGCGACCCGCACGAGAACGTGCGCGCCGCCGCCATCCTCAACCCCCGGACGCCGCACGACGCTGTGCGCGCGCTGCTGTCGCGCAAGCCTGGCCGGGCGGTGCGAGCGGCACTCGTCCTGCACCCGGTGCTGACCGACGCCGAGCGTGCCTCGCTGCTCCGCAGCGAGGACAGCGAGACGCGCAGCGTGCGGATCGCGATTCTCGCCGCGATGGCCCGGTTCTCTCAGTCGCCCGCCGAGCTCGCGGAGCTCGCCAAGCACCCCGCCACACCCGTCCTCCTCCGCGTGGCGTCGAACCGCCACACCAGCCGCGAAACCCGCGCCGACCTCCGCCACTGGTCCTCTCCTGCTCGTATCCGCGCGTCCCTGCCGAGGCTGTCCCCATCGACGGCACGCCACGCGGATCCCGACCGCCTAGGGATCCTCAGGCAGGTCGTCGAGTACGACCGGGCCGAGAACCGCGCCCGTGCTCATCCTGCACGGCTGGTCGCTCACCTAGACCGCGCGCTCTAGCTGTACTGGGTCATGACGTTGGTGACACTCGGGCCGCGGGCGTGAGCCCGTGGCTTGAGTGGATTCGTTCAGTGTTGTAGTGCTCGATGAAGGGGTCAAGCGCGTCGGCCCGGTGTTGGTTGCTGGTGAAGGGTTGCCGGTAGGCCCACTCGGTCGCGAGGGTCCGGTTGAAGCGCTCGACCTTGCCGTTCTGCCAGGGGCAGTGCGGGCGGATGAACTTCTGCCGCGCGCCCAGGTCCTGGACGGCGTTCTTGAACGCGGTCGAGTGCCGGTAGGCGAACGCGTTGTCCGTGATGACCCGCTCGATCCGGGTGATCCCATGCCCGGCGAAGTACGCCGCTGCGCGGGTCAGGAACCCGGCCGCGGTCGCGCCTTTCTCATCGGGATGGATCTCCGCGTAGGCGAGACGGGTGTGGTCATCGACCGCGGCATGGACGTAATCGAACCCGATCCCGCGGCCGCGGACCTGCTCGCTGCGCCCGTGGACCCGCCAGCCGCCTCCGTCCGGGATCCTCCCGAGCTTCTTCACGTCCACGTGGATCAGATCACCCGGATGCTCGTGCTCATACCGGTGCGCCGTTGACCGGGATGCCCGGATCACGGCCCCGGTGACGGGGTCCAACCATGCCAACGGCGGCGCCCCGTGCCGGCGCAGGATGCGGGAGATCGTGCGGGATGGAACACCTGTCACCGGCGCCAGCCGCGCAGGACCCGCCCGCAACTGGGCCCGCGCTTCCAGCACGGCCCGTTCCCGCTCCGGGCTCGTTCGCCTCGGTACTGACCGGGGCCGCGATGACCGATCCGTCAGCCCTCGCAGCCCCTCGGCACGGAACCGGTTCACCCATCGATGCGCGCACTGCCGCGACACCCCCAGCTCCCGCGCGACGTGCGCGACCGGCCGACGATCCTCCACCACCCGCCGCACGAGGAGAACCCTCCCGTGAACCGTCAGACGAGCATTACCGTGGGACATCGAGGCCTCCTGGCGATGGTTGAACTGAACAGCTCCATCAAGCCAGGAGGCCTCTTCACACGCCCCGAAGTGTCACCAACGTCATGGCCGAGTACAGCTAGCGCCCTCGCGCAGGCAAAGGGCACCGGCCGCAGCAAGTAGGCCCGCCGCCCCATCGGACGAACGCGACGACGACCCGCCGTATTCTCGCCCCCTCCCCATATGGGGAGGGGGCGCCGCTGTCTTCCCATCCAGAGATCCACCGGTGATACCGTCTGCGACGTCGGGCTGTCACGAAACGCCCGCTCGGCCGTCACGGAACAGGGGGTGCGGGGTGAGGCTCGCGATCGCAGATCCGCCGTACCTGGGACGCGCGGACCGCTGGTACGGCGAGGGCCGCGGCGGCGGGCGCACACGGACGGATGGTCTGTGGGCGCGCAACGGCAGGAAGCCCGACTATCACCCCGATGCGGCCGTGTGGGACGACCCTGCCGAGCACCAGGCGCTCATCGTCGCGCTCGAGAGCGACTATGACGGGTGGGTCCTCGCGGGCGCCGCCGACTCCCTGCCCGTCCTCCTCGCGGCGGCGCCGCCCGCCGCGCAGCTCGCGGTGTGGTCGAAGCCGAACGCGATGCCCGGCGGTGCGCGGATCCTCAACCGGTGGGAACCCGTCCTGGTCCGCGTCCCGGACGCACGACGTCGACGGGAGTCCGGGCCGCGCGTCACGGACACCCTGCACGCGGCCACGCGTCAGCAGGGGTTCCTCGGTGCGAAGCCGCCGGAGTGGACGAGGTGGGTCGCGGCCATGCTCGGCTACGACCCGGCCGTCGACGAGCTCCACGACCTGTTCGCCGGCAGCGGCGCCGTGCTCCAAGCGATCACCGCCTACCGGCTGCCGGCGGAGAGCGCGTGCGCATTCTGCAGATCCCCGATCACCCAGCCGTCCTCGGGCCGACGTCGACGAACCTGCGGCGCCGCGTGTCGGCAGCGGCGCGCGCGCCGCGCCGCTGTCTTTGAACTGTCATCCGCGACGCCCTAGACCGACGAGCCCTATTCCGCGGCGCGCACGCAGTTAGTTACCCGGGCGCGCTAACTCGATGGTGCAAGTGCATAATTGGGCTGCTCTCGGAAGAACTCCGATAGAGGTGTGTAAATACTTACGTTCGAGTAGTGCTCTGGATCAGCGGATCCGTGATGGATGCCGAAGAGCACACCGCCGGGGCTGGCAACCGGTCCGCCCGAGTCACCTTGATCCGTGCCCGCGACGGTGCTTCTGATTACCATCTGACCTCGGGCGCGGGCTTCCGCTTCAGCGTTGGGCGGGAGGGTGACGAGTCGGAAAGTGCAGTTCGGGCCGGTCCGGTAACCAGAGGTGCATATCTGCTGCGTTGCACTCGGCTCGCCCATCCCTGCGACAGGAATGGCCCGCTCAAAGTTGCTGTAAGGAAGGTGCAAAACAATCTTGCCAATGGCGCGAGGTGTGAATGACTGAATGATACTGCAGCGGGCGGCCCCACTGTGGGTCGGGCCACACTGTGTGTTTCTATGTGATTCAGGGTTTACGGTGATGAGTTCCAGATCTCGGTCCGGCGACGTCCAGGTCACCCTTCCCACGTTATCCTCCCCAACGCGTACAGTTGCACCCAATGAGGCACAGTGCTTTGCGGTAAGCACATATCGCGTCGCCGCGGAGAACGGGAGAAGCCGGGACAGATACGTCGTTGATTTGAGCACCGCACCGGCCGTGCAGTACGAATCTGCGGTATAGGTGCCGGGCGGACTCGGTTCACTGAAGGTCAACTTCGTTCCCGCGACGATGGGAAGAGACGTGCGCACTGCGCCGACGGCCTGGGCGGACGACGGCGCGACGATGAGGGGAGTCAGGCAGGTCAGTGTTACCGCTGCGCAGGCGATGAGCAGACGTGCTGATCGAGAGGTAAGCGAGTGATGTGTGCGCAACAATCAAGTTCTCCAATAACCCTTTTAGGGACTATCCTGAGCCGTTGACACCAGGTGAAGGTGTTGTTGATGTCCGTAAACGGCGGAAGGTTCATTTATGCTTACTCTCGCAGATGTGATTGGGTCTGCGGCGCGATCGTCCACAGGTCGTGTTTCGTACAGGAGCGCATCGGGCAGTGTTGATGGGCCTTGAGAAGCCGCCTGCCATCTGGTCGTCGGTTGCAGGGGAGGCGCGACCCTGTCACTTGCCGCTGCCGCGTGTATCCCGTAACCATGGCCCGCGGAGCTGGGCATGGTCATCGTCGGTTTTCGGTCGGGTAGGACATCGCGGGCAAACTCGTCGGGTACGCACGGGCCTCGATCCGGCAGCAGAGCACGGACCGCCTGGTAGTTGACGTGCCCGGACAGCATGGTGTACTCCGTGCAGGGGTGATGGGATCCCGTCACGCGTGAGAGACCGAGCGAGTCGCCCCATTGCGGTGGGGTCGAAAGTGATTCTCGCGAGTTCCTGCTGGAAGTAGGGCCCGAGACTTTGCGCTTTAACCGGTCACCCGTCGACGGTGATGATCTGGATCTCGCCGAGGGCGGCGAGCGGTTTGGGGGTCCCCACCCGGTCCTGCACGATGGTGCCGCAGATGACGTCGGCTTCCCACAGCGCACGCTCTACGGGGCTCGTTGATGATCGAGCCGGATCGGAATGCTGAGGGCGTGCGCGGCGCGGAGTGTGTCGAGGTGGTCACGGTCCCGCCGGTCATCTGCTGGCCCGCGTGACTCCGCGACGAGGAGCGCCAGGTCGCGCATCGTGAGCTCGTGCAGAAGCCGTTCCATCGTCTTCCGTCGACTTCGCTCCAGCGGCTCGGTGTTGTCGACCGACCGGACGACGACCAGCCTCTCGAGAGCGAGCCCCGCGACCGCGGCGGCGAGCTGCAGACGCCGGGGGGCGCTCTCCTCGTTCCAGTGCACCTTCCCCACCTTGCTTCGCCGTAGTCCGTGCATCACGTCGCGCACGGTGTCGAGGTGCCGCTCGTCGCAGATCGCGGCTGTGAGGACATAGGTACCAGGATCGCGGTTCTCCTGAGACCCGGTTTGATCGACGAACGCGGTCCGGGTCACGACGTCAGTTCGTCGTCGATGCGGGGCAGCGTGACCTCGGTGCTCGTGGTGACCGGATGCCGGTCGAGTGTCCGGTACAGGTGGCCCGACCGATCCCGAAGAGCTCCACGAGCTCGGAGACGGAGGTGTCGCCTACGCGGTGCAGCGCGATCAGGTGTCGCTCCTGGGCGGGGGAGAGCTTCGGCTGTCGCCCTTTCAGCTTCCCCCTCACCTTCGCATTGGCCGTTCCTTCACGGGTCTGGGCGCGGATGGGGTCGGACTCGAACTCGGCGAACATGCGCGAGCATGTCGAACAAGAGCAGCCCTGTCGGGTCGGTCGGATCGTGCACGGATCCCCCGATGCTCAACGCCACGCCCGCCCTTGGCGGCGAGCTCGTCGGCGATTGTGCGGGCATCGCTGATCGACCGGGTGAGCCGGTCGAGCTTCGTGACCACGAGCGTGTCGCCGGTCCAGCACGCCTCAAGCGCTTTCCCGAGCGCGGGACCATTCCGGTTCGTGCCGGTGAGGCCGTGATCGAGCTAGATGTACTCGGCCATGACGTTGGTGACACTTCGGGGCGTGTGAAGAGGCCTCCTGGCTTGATGGAGCTGTTCAGTTCAACCATCGCCAGGAGGCCTCGATGTCCCACGGTAATGCTCGTCTGACGGTTCACGGGAGGGTTCTCCTCGTGCGGCGGGTGGTGGAGGATCGTCGGCCGGTCGCGCACGTCGCGCGGGAGCTGGGGGTGTCGCGGCAGTGCGCGCATCGATGGGTGAACCGGTTCCGTGCCGAGGGGCTGCGAGGGCTGACGGATCGGTCATCGCGGCCCCGGTCAGTACCGAGGCGAACGAGCCCGGAGCGGGAACGGGCCGTGCTGGAAGCGCGGGCCCAGTTGCGGGCGGGTCCTGCGCGGCTGGCGCCGGTGACAGGTGTTCCATCCCGTACGATCTCCCGCATCCTGCGCCGGCACGGGGCGCCGCCGTTGGCATGGTTGGACCCCGTCACCGGGGCCGTGATCCGGGCATCCCGGTCAACGGCGCACCGGTATGAGCACGAGCATCCGGGTGATCTGATCCACGTGGACGTGAAGAAGCTCGGGAGGATCCCGGACGGAGGCGGCTGGCGGGTCCACGGGCGCAGCGAGCAGGTCCGCGGCCGCGGGATCGGGTTCGATTACGTCCATGCCGCGGTCGATGACCACACCCGTCTCGCCTACGCGGAGATCCATCCCGATGAGAAAGGCGCGACCGCGGCCGGGTTCCTGACCCGCGCAGCGGCGTACTTCGCCGGGCGCGGGATCACCCGGATCGAGCGGGTCATCACGGACAACGCGTTCGCCTACCGGCACTCGACCGCGTTCAAGAACGCCGTCCAGGACCTGGGCGCGCGGCAGAAGTTCATCCGCCCGCACTGCCCCTGGCAGAACGGCAAGGTCGAGCGCTTCAACCGGACCCTCGCGACCGAGTGGGCCTACCGGCAACCCTTCACCAGCAACCAACACCGGGCCGACGCGCTTGACCCCTTCATCGAGCACTACAACACTGAACGAATCCACTCAAGCCACGGGCTCACGCCCGCGGCCCGAGTGTCACCAACGTCATGACCCAGTACAGCTAGATCCGATCCGGTGTCAGCCCGAGCGGCGCGAGGGCGTCCCGCTTCGCGGTGGCGTCCTGCGCGTCGGTCGAGACGCGGGCGTACCCGATGAGCTGTCCTGCCATGCATGCAGCGTCTGAGGTAGCCCCCCCGTCCCCGGATCCACCGCCTGACCAGTCAGATGAGACGCGCGATTCCGCGGTCGAGCACGACGTCGTGAGGTGGTCCGGGGAGGGATCCTTTTCCGGACTACAGGTGCAACAGTCAGTTGCACCATGGGTGCGATTGAGCAGCACGTCCGTGAGAGCGTTGCTGCATGCCCTCACCGCGCCGCAGGCTCAACTTCAAGCTCACACGCTTTGCCGTGTTCGGACTCCTCGCCAGCACCCTGGGCATCGTTTGCATGGTCCGGTTCCTGACATCAGAGAACAAGACGTTCCTGGCCGCCGATTTGGTGTTAGTCGTGTCGGGGCAAATCGGCTTATGGGTGCAAAATCTCAAGCGGATGCGTCAGGAAGACGCGAAGTGGTCGAAGCGCGAGTGAGGGCCGAGTCCGGTAGCCAACAGCTCCCGGTAGACCTACTCGACTAGCGAGGACCTGATTAGGCGCATGGCGAGTCGTCGACAGCGGCAGGCCCGAACTCGTCCCCGAACCGCTTCCACCCCTCGCCAGGCTGCTCGCCCGGCGGAACGACCGGCGGCAGCTCGCCAAGTGGCACCGGTGCAGGCCGAAACGGCCCGTGAGGACGCTCCGCACCGATAGATATACCGCGAAAAACGTGGCGGCCTCTACCCGCACCAATCGTTCCAGTAGTCCGGAATAGGAATAAAAATACCTTTTTGGCCGCATTTGGACGACGCGATGAGTGCGAAAACCGCGCCCAGGAGGCCCCCGACCACGGTGCACACTACCGGGGTCAAGTACAGCTGCGAGCAGGTCACTGTGCCCACCACGCCTAAGGCGCTTCCAACGATCGCTCTTACGGTCATCCCGCCCAAGTGGATGACTGGATGGAATTTGCGGTTTAGCCACCTTTTGAATGACTTCCAGCTCTTGTCATCTCGGAGATGTTGGCCGGGGTTCGGTGTAGTTGAAGGGGGCGGCACGGGCACGAAGGTCACTTGTGCTGATCCTGTTGCGGGGTCGCTTTCTGCGTTCGCGGTCATGGGACCAATTGATTGCCCGCTATGAGACGGGTGGGTAAACGTGGTTGAGTCGGATCTCGCTTCCGCACGGGCGCTGCTTGGTGCGTCGATCACGAGAATGGCCGACACGAAAACGAGAAATACCACGGCGAAGGCCATCGGGTGGCTAATGATGCGGAATCGGGTCGGTGTGGATTGAGAAATGATTGTGATCATGGAGGGCCTCACTGTTCAGCGAAAAACCTAGGAATAGCTCCCCAACTTGTGCGGAGCAAGTGCCGGGTGAGTTGCAACCCGGAGAAGGCGTTGGTACGAGAGGTAGGCGATTCTAGGAAGAGGTCGACGATCGCGAGTAAACGATCCACAGGGGGCATCGCTGCCGCCGCCTCATGAACCCGGGGCACAGAGTGGTGGTGCTGTACGTCCTGCGTGCGAGTCAGCAGGTCTGTACGGGTCACGCGCACAGTCGGATGCGCTGCTGTGTCGTTCTGGGCGGCGTAGCCGGCGCTTGGGTGAATCCGCACAATCTACGGCGCGGTTCGCAGACCGCCGACTACCGAGAGAAGGGGCGTGTCTGATCCTAGGAGCTACTGTCGCCGCGGGTGCGGGCAGCAGACCCAAAGTCGTCGTGCCACTTGTCGAAGGTATCCCCCAAGGCACTCCCTCTACTTTGCGATGCCTGCGTCCTCGTCATCACGACCTGAGCTCGGCTCGCTTCGTGAGACGGAGGCTTGCTCGCTTTGGGGATCGGGGGGGCTGCGCCCCTACGGGTGCTTGATTTTGACTACTGGTGTCGAACTCCCAATAGCGATGGGATCGGTACTACTACGCGCGTCTTCATGAATGGTCTCGTGATGGGACCAGGGTTCCCTCGTTCGCGCGTCCGATGAAACGCCTCGTCATGCAGCGCGTTGGGGGTTTGCCATGTCTCGTGCGTTTGTCATCATCGTCGTTCGGAAGCGGGCACTGTGCGACAGCCGAAGTTGCGTCTTAGCGGTGGAACGAATCGACTAGACGGAACACAAGCAGTTCTACATCCCCGAAGGGGGTGAAGGCGGTGGCTGGTCCGTTCACCGTTTCCAGGGCTCGGCTGATGACTCCCACTTGCGTGCCCTTCGGAGCGGTCGAGGACACGTGATAGACGGCGCCGCCGGACATGCCGGGGCTCGCGATGCACCCGACCATCGCCAGGGAACGTTCGGCCCTCATGCTGTAAGCCGGGCCGACGCATGTCGCTAGGGGTCGAGGAGAGTACCCACTTGCGATATTGGCGTAGGCGAGGCTGAAGTAGTGCAGGCTGGACTTCGCCAGGGTGAAGTCTGCACGCGGGGCGTTGGTCACGGCTTCCAGTGATCGTCCTGCGTGCCGGATGACCTTCACGAACCCGACGTCGTGAGAGTCATCTTCGCGGACCGACCACTCGGGCGGAACCTGGTACGTGTCAGCACGGCCTGCCTTTTCCATCCCATCCTGGGGTGAACGCGACAGATGTTGCAAATTTGCCGTCGGAGACCAGACAGTGGCCTGCGGTAGCGACCATGAGACCGGAATCGGATTGTACGGCGGCTGCAGAGCATTTTTTGTCTCGCCCATCTCGGATGAACGCCAGCGTGCCTACCCACGGTACGCTGGCGATGCTCCCCGATACCGCGTGCACAATGGCGCTGTCGGCGGTAGCGGTATTGAGGCTCGATGGAATGTCGTCGTCCGGTTCAGCAGCTCTCAATCTATCGTCACTCCAGTAGGTCTCCGTAGCAGAGGCCTCGTCGTCCGAGGGCGCGCGAACCTGGTCCGCGGTCACCGCGGCCGTGCGGGAAGGGCCCGTATTCATCGGAAGGGACGCCGCGTGCGCAGCGACCGAGCAGAGAGGCCCCCCGATCACACCGGACGCAAAGATGCACACCGCAGTAGTCACTGCAGCTACCGCCCGGAATCCTCGGCGGCGCCACAGCGCAATGTCGAGAAAACGGGCGCGATCGTCGTTTAGCGCAATTCGCGGCTTGGGGGACATATGACCTCATGTGAGTAGGCGGGAGCGACGTCCTCTGTGGCGGCAGACGCCGGCGGGTGGTGCAACCGATCTTGGCCACGCTGTGCCGGGGCCGCGTGCACTGTCCACAGGCCAGTGATACGTCCGGGCACGTGATTGACGCAGGTGGCCATACCGTCGACTTCTATGTCTTCTACGGCACACCCACCACAGGCGCCGACCCGAACGCGATGAAGATCCTCTGCGCCCTCGCACCGGTCATGCCCAATAGATACGGCGTGGGCCAGCTCCGATGGACTTGGCCAGCGCATCCCCTCGTCCAGGCCGGAGCCGCGCGACGCCGGACTCGGGCTCAAAGCTCCTCGGGAACATCGTACTGGGCACGCGTGCCGATTCTCACGTCCGGTGAGGGATTGCGTCCCGGAATGAGCTAGCGGCCATTGGGTAACTTGATAGGTCGGAGACTCCAATCGGGGGAGTCCCGCTGTCGTTGCCGTTCGGTCTCGAGGTCGGCGACACCCGACTCGTGCAGCGCGATGGCCTTCGTGGCATACGTCGCGGCGTGGGGGGAGTAGTCGAACTTATGGGCGACCGAGGCCTCCTGCCGGCCGCTCGAACAGCGGCGGTTGCCGCGTCGGCGCCGACCTGAGCCACGCGCGGCCGCATGCGCCGCGGAGCGGCATTCCGTCATGAAGGAGCTCGCCTCGTTCCCAATACTAACGGTAGGAAGAACTTCGAACGTGGCCGTCACGGAGCGGGTGTGCTGCCCGCCCGCAACGGCTCAGTGTGCTACGCGACCTCAGCGGGAGTCGGTCGAGTGTCAGCTATATCCTGCTTGACGGCGCCCCTCAGGTGCTTAGTGCACGTGCGATCACCATGAGCTGTAACAACAGGCGATCGATGCTTCGGGGGAGCGCTTGAGTTAGTTGCCGCAGTGGCTGTTTCCGAGATCGGGGAACTTGATGTACAGGAACTTCAGGTGACGGGGCTCGCAGCTTAATGCGACCGCCCCGAGGGCGATGAACGCGGCGGCACCAATGGATGTGAAGATCGCGGAGGCGATGAATCCGAATGCGCCAGCGACAAGGGCCGCAATGCCTGCCGCCGTGCCGCCTCCGAGGAGGGCATCTCCTACAGGGGCGGTGATCCTCACGGTTCCCCAATGATGGAAGAAGTGCTTGAACTTGCGCCAGAACGATAGCTGTGTGCCGACCTCCGGGTCGGGTGCGGGGGTGGCTGCCGACTGCAGGATCTCGGGTTGACCTTGGTCTGTGTCGCTACCCAGCTGTCCCCAGGCGGGAGTACTGCCGGTACTCCGGAGCTGCTCGACTTCGGCCGTCATCCCTTGAGTCAAGGTGCCGCGGTCAAGAGCGGGGCTTCCCTGCGCGCGTCCGGCGATGCTCGCGTCGACGAGCTGGTCAACGGTGATACGCCCGTCAACGACGTCCTGCAAAAATGAGCCGTCCTGCACAGATACGGCGATCGACTTCTCGGCGGCGTTCGCTGCCGGGGTAGCCGTCGTGAGCGACCCGACGATACTGAGCGTCGCGACCGTTGCGACTACGGCCCAACCGCGACGGCGGTCGTCACGGGAGGTCAGGGTCAAGTGCGATGCGATAGAGGGCTGCATGGCGCGTGTCACGTCCAATCGGATGGCTGAGCCCACAAGATACGGGGCGACCTCGAACCCATGGCAGGTTTCACACAGGCCGGTTGCCCGCTCATACTCGAAGGTGCCGGCGTAGAGGTCGCCGGCCGCGTGGATGTCCGCCGTCCGTGCGGTTGTGCTCTCGACCGAGGGCCACGCCGCCCGCGCAGGCTGACTGACGTTGTCGTCCGCGACTATATGACTGTGGTTGTCGTGAAGCGCAGGGCGGTGGACTTCAGGGCCGCCCGAATCGTGACCACCAGTATCCCGTCCGTCGCTCGGCACGCTACCCGGTTCATTCGCGAGCAGGTGGCACAGCGCGTTGCAGAACGTGCTTCATCGCAGCTCATCGCGCCGGCGTTTCCCGGGACAATTGTCGCGGGTCGTGAACTGACGGTCGAGCAGACGCGGGCGACGTTCTTCGGGCACGGCGGGTCGGGTGCCGCACGGCCGCGTAGCGGACGGCCTTGCACCATGGCTGGACATAGAGCAAAGTATTGGTGCCCGATGCAGATTCAGCGATTACGCGAACTGGTCGCGCACTGGTAATACGAAACGCGACGCCCAGCGACCATGCCAGCTGACACTGCAAGGGCTACGGGCCCGGACTATTCGGCGAGGGAGCAGGCGCAAATCGGAGACGGTGGCATCCTCCCCGCTAGCGGCTCCCGACGCTATCGATCAGTTGTCACCCATTTGTACCTTAACTCGTGCGTGAGCTCGAGTCGCACCTGTGGAGAGCGCGCCTACCTATCCATTCTCTTGAACTAGTGTCGGATTCTGTGAGAATCCCTAGTAAGAGCATATTAACCCTCGTCCTCGCGTTTGCCACGATTCTGGGGTGTTGCTCCATCGCCGCGCCCGCCCGCGCGCCCGCCCGCCCGCCCGCCCGCCCGGGCGGTCGATCGCCTCGCCCGTAACTCGTTACCTGTGGTAGCCGGTACCCACCTCATCTTCAGCGAGAGCCATGGTTCTACTTACACCAGGGACTATGACTGCACTGCTGGAGCCGTGCTGACAGGAACTGGCATCCTGTCGCGGATCACGCCTTATCAGCGTGCCGTCCGCTACGTGGCGACCACGAAGCACTGCGGTGGTCGGGGCGCCCACGTCCGCGTCTACGACGTTGAGGTCGGGACAGTCATCTGGGAATCGCCAGACACCGACCTCTCGATTATCCGGATCGAACCCTTGCAGACGACGAGGAGAAGCTGCTATCCGACGTCGGCGGGTATCCGCTGCACGCTCACTAGTGACTACGAGCCTCGGGCGCGGAGTGAGGTGCTCGCCGTGAGGAATCGCTCCGGGCAGGAGTCATCCGTGCCGGTAGCCGGAACCAAAGTCCCGGATGCTCGGGAGATCTTTTGCACCAGCGGGTACATAACTGGGATTATGTGCAACTATGTATCTGTCGCCTCGCCGCCCGGGCTGGAGGTGGAGAATCAGGAAGTTGTTGCGGAGACTTTTTCAACAGCAACACGGACAGGCGACTCCGGGGGGCCTGTACTCGGCAGGGACATGAAGCTCATTGGCATCATCGGTGCCGCTGGCTTGCCAGGTTCAGGGCGCGAGACCTATATGAGTTACGTACCCATGGCTGTGCTCTTCCGAGAGCAACCGTATTACGCCCTGGCGATGTAGCTGAGCGCTTCATCGAGGCCTGCATGTGAGCTTGCCATTTCAGTGAGGAAACAGAGGCTCTTGGCGGATGGCATGGTCATGTCCGACGAGCTACTGGGTGCGTATTTCACTGCCCGCCACCAACCGGAGGCGACTCTTCAGCACGCCCTGAGCGCGGCATCGCTGTGACAGGAGCGCAGGAAAGCGAGACACTGGCGCCGCACATGACATAAGATACATTATCGGCTTAAGGCTTCGGTGCCGAAGTGGCCAGATCCGCGGCCCAGACGAGCGGGACCAGGCCGGTGAGCGAGATGCCAAGGACGCGAGATTCCTGAGTCACCGGGTAGAACGTGAGGCCGATGCGAGGACGAGCGTCGCGCCCAGAAAGATCAGGACCAGCACGGTTCATCCTCCGTCGTGCTCGTAAGTGGCCGTGGAGTGGTCATGGCTTGGTTCCTTCTCGGGTGGTCTTGGCGCTTACGATGCGCGGATGTAGGCGGCGGTGGCTTCGCGGATGATCCGGGACTTGTTGTTGTGCCCCTGGCGCTTGGCGAGCGCTTCTACCTGCGCGTCGAGGGCCTTCGTGGCGCGCACCTTCCACATGGGTCCGGTGGGCTCCTCGGCGTCGAGTCGTGGGCGGCCGAGGGCAACGGTCATCGCGTCCTCGAGGGTGTCGGTGCCGGTGGCGTCCATGAGCATGGCGCGGCCGGCGTCTGCGGCGGCGGAGCCGTGCAGGTCCGTGCCGGGGATGGGCGCGAACTCGCCGCGCTCGGCGCGAGCGGCGAGATCGTTGTAGTCGGTCATGTCAGTTCCCTTCGTTGAGCAGGTGCCGGTACAGATCGCTGAGCGGCATGACGTGGAAGATCGTGACCGTCCTCGGCGGCCGCATGGCGGCGATCACTTCGATGTAGCGATCGGTCTGCCCGTGCGGGTGTCCGACGTAGACGGTGGTGACCTCGCCGGGGCGTCCGTCTATCTGCTTCGCACCCTCCGCGTGACCGATCGCGTACAGCGCATCATCGCGCGGGATCCCGTGCTTGCCTGCGTTGCTCGTCCACTCAACTCCCACGCATAAAGAGTACCACAAAAGTAGGGCCACACAGAATGTCGAGTTGTTCTCATCGGGGCTGAGCTGATGGTCGAGGTTGCCGCGGCTTCGTTCCGCTGCGCTCCACGAACCCGCGCCATCGTCCATGTCTTCCGCGGCCGCCGTCGGTGTTGTCCGAGATGCGCGCGGAGGTAGTGTGCTCTCTTCGGGCAATGCCGGGAGTCTGGTGAGGGAGAGCGATGTCGCTCCTGCTGCACGTGTACGTCTACCGCGAAGGGTCCTACTGGATCGTCGCCATTCCCGCTATGGGTGCTGTCACCCAGGCGCGGTCGACCTCGGAGATCCGTCTGATGGCGCGAGAGTGCACGGCGCTTCTACTCGACGTCCCTCTCGCGCGGGTCCGGATCGGCGCGGTGCGCCGCCGTTCCCAGTCGCAGGTGGAGGATCATCCGCCGCAGGTACCCCTGTCACAGGTCGGTGCTGGAATCAGGTGAGGATGGGGCAAGAGGTGGTGATCGGTCGTGGTGTTCAACGGTGAGGTCGTGTCGGTGACGGAGATGATCCGACTCGCCGAGGAGGCGCCTGATGCGCCGGTGAGCTCGGCGGGTGTCCTGCACACGGCCGCAGGTAACGCCCTGGACGCGGCCGAGCTCGTCGCCGATGGCCAGCCGCCGACGGCCGGATGGCGGTTCGGTGTTCTGCAGACCCTCGATGACTACACGTCGACGTGCCGTCGCGGCGGTATCGCGCTCGGCGCCAGCGTCTTCACGGATCCGCCGGCGTCGACGGGATCCGTCGAGCTCGACGCCGCGTTCGCTGCGCTGGCCGAGTACCTCGCCGAGCGGGACGGTTGGGCTCCCCCGGCCTGGACCTTCGACGCGTGGCGCTCTGTCGTGCCAGCGGAGTGGTGGGCGTCGACGCCGAGCATCTACCGCGACCTCGCCCTCGAGGAGAGCCCGCGGCCGTTCCGTGACCGTGGCATATGGATCACGCTCAGCGGCCTCGCGCGGGCGTGAGCTGCCTCCAACAACGCCCCTTGTCGGGCTCCTCGGTTACGATTTCGAGATGGTCCTAAATAGGCGTGAGGGTTCCGACTCCCGGTGCTGTCAGCCGAGCCCTGCTGGGTACGTTTGGCGCGACTACCGCGACAACGCGCATGCGTCCGTGGCGGAGCTCGAGGCCTGGCTCGGTACGCTCGCTCCCTTCGCCCGAGCGCACGAAGAGGGCGTGCTGGATGACCTCATGGAAGCGGCGGCGCGGGGCGAATTGGAGGACTCAGGAGACGAGAAGACTCCAATCAAGCCCGTTGTCCTCGATCCGGAGATTTTCGAGCTCCGGCACACTGCTCTGTCCAAGGCGCTGAGATTCTACCACGGGGAGCCTGCGAGCTTGAGCACGATCCTGGTTCGCCTGCACGAGCACATCAAGACCACCACTGAGGCGCAGCAGACCGAGATTGAGTTCGCCGCGGATCGCTTCGATGCCGGGCGCCCCTCGTCTTGGGTGTAACCCGATTACACTGCTTGCAGGTTGTGGTCGTAGGCTCCATCTCATGTCCCTGCTCCAGACGATGACGTCGCCTCTCGCTCTCCAGAGGGCGAAGGCTCGTGCCAAGCGTGCTCGCACGTGAAGACCGTCTCCTCAAGGCTGACCTCGTGCGCATGCGCCAGGAGGCCGGCCTCACGCAAGCGATGGTCGGCGAGCTGATGGGAACGAGCCAGCAGGCGGTCAACAAGATCGAACGCTACGACTCCGACCCCAAGCTCTCGACCCTCCGCCGCTACGCCAACGCGGTCGGTGTGCTGGTCGAACACCGAGCCACCAAGGATGTGGGGCAGTCCATCAACGCTGCATCTGCCACGCGTTGGGGGTCCCCTTCTCGAGTCACTTCAAAGACCTTCGTCACGGAGCTGGTGGTTCGGTCGATGACGACGGCGGGCTGGACGGGCTCAAAGTCTGCTGACCTTCCCGTCCCGGCACGGGCAGCCTGACACCGCCGTGGTCGATCTGTCGCAGCAGGAGGTTGAGCTTGTCATGGCCCTCCGTGCAAGCTCCAAGCTGGAATCGGTCGAGTGCCACGAGATGTCAGCGAAGAGGAACGATCATCCCCCGGAGCCAGATGCTCCCGAGGAAGGCAACGTCAACATCGCTGCCCAGTACAGGCACGACGACGGCAGCTTCGGGGTTCGCCTCATCGCCCATGTGACCATCCCAATCGGTGAGGTGACGGTCAGCATCGCCGGCGAGTACTCGCTCAACGAGGAGTGCGCCCCCTCAACGCGAACCGTCCAGCAGTTCTGCAACGAAGTGGCCATCATGTCCGTCTTCCCCTACCTCCGAGAAGCGGTCTCAACGGTCTCCGGGCGCGTGTTCGGCAACCCCCTGTACCTGCCCATGGTCGACCGCGGCGAGATCGCGCTCGACGTCGAGGAAGTCTCGGCTTAACCCGGGGCTCTCTGCCGGCTCAGCTCGTAGTTTCGGCACTTGGTTTGCGGCTTCGAGCAGGCACACTTTCCACGCGCAGAGCCTTGGAACGCCGTACAATTGAAGGTGAGCAGGGGGTCCCATGAGCACCAGGATCACGCAGCGTAGTGCGCAGGACGTCGACGTCGAGCAGGGCATGGCGCTGGTCGAGAAGGCACAGCAGCTCGCCGGACACTTCCCGAACGCCGAGGCGCTCGGCCGCGCCCGTCGTGTCCTCGAGGGGACGATGACCGAGGACGAGGCTCGCGCGGAGGTCGCAGCGAAGTACGGGTTTCCCCTCCGCCAGCGCTGAGCGCCGGCGGCGCCCTGACGACCGCATGAGCGTCGACGATAAGTACACGTACCCGGGCAGCGGCGGCGTCCTCATCAACGCAGCGGGCATCCGCGACCACGCGCAACTTGACGAGGCGATGAACGACGTCGCGTCGGTCGTGCTTGCGAAGATCTACACTGAGCCTGCCCCGGAGCGCCTCGACCTCGAGTACCTCCGTGGCATCCACGTGCGCATGTTCGGGGATCTCCTCCCTGGGATCGCGGGACGGATCCGCGACGTCGACGTGCAGGCGACGGGGACCGGGATCCCGTACTGCAGGCCCGACTTCATCGAGGTCAACCTCGACACGCTGTTCCGCAAGCTCGAGCGGGAGGACTACCTCACCGGACTCGACCCGGACACGTTCACTGAGCGGCTCGCCGACCGCTGGGGCGAGCTCTCCGCGATCCATCCATGGCGCGACGGCAACACCCGCAGCCAGTCCATGTTCGTGGCCGCTCTCGCGCAGCGGGCCGGCCACCCGATCGACTGGGCGAGCGTCGACGTCGACGAGCTCCGCCACCACCGCCTGCAGGCGGTGGTGGCACCGACCGCCCCCTCGCCGTGTACCTCCGAGCGCACCTGATCGACACCGCGCTGACCAGAGAGCCCGAGGGTGCGGCGCCGCTCAGCGCGGCGCGCACCGCGGGCCGCGAGCCGGGGCCGTCCCGCGACGACGGCGAGGCGCTAGCGTACAGCCGACGCGAGCTCGCCGAGCGCGAGATGCTCCGCACGGCGGGGATCGGCCCGGACGAACGCAGTACTCCTCACCGCGGCTCGTCGTCGACGAGCGCGGGATCGCACGAGCCTCACCGTGCTCGCGGGGACGACCCCCTCGAGCGATAGCCGTCGCTCAACGACAGCGAGTCCGCACGCCGGCCGCGCGAGCGGGTGCGACCGGACCAACGTGCAGAAGGGCGACCACATGAAGACCCGCGGCGCGTGACGCCGCGTCGGCCGCGTCAACCGCGGGACGGTGAGCGTCGAGACCGGCTACTCCTGGACCGACACCACGCCCTACGCCGAGATCCAGAAGCTCCGCCGGCCCGAGTAGCACCGGCGACCCGGGATCCCCGTCGACGCCGACGAGCATCCCGGGCACCACTCCCCCGGACGGGCCCTCCGGGACTCTGCCACCCGGCGCCGGACGGCGCCGATGTGCCGGCACGCCGGCGAACGACCTGAGCTGTGCCGCTGCGCGGTGCCGTCCACCTCAGCGGTGCCGCTGCGCGGAGGTGTTGGCCTGAGCTGTGCCGCTCCGCGGCGCCCTCTGTCTGATCGGAGCCGCTGCGCGGCGCTGTCTGGGCCCTGGCGGGCCCGTCGTTTTGCCGTGAAGCCTTCGGCGGCTCGGTCGCTGCGCTCCCTCGTAGCCACCTGCGGGCTCCGCGCAAGCGGCTCCGCCGCCGGCTCCTCCGAGATTTTCGGGACGCGGTCGCAAGCTCCCTTATTTCGCCCCGAAATTCTCTCCCCCACCGCCCTTCGGGTTGCACTACGCCCTCCGGTCGCTAAGGCGTAAAAACGCCTTCACGGCAAAAAACGAGTGGAAGAGAGAACACACGTGACGATTACCGAGAACACCACCAGCACCAACGGGGTCACCGAGTACCTGGACCCGAACACGCTCATCATCGAGGAGAACGTGCGCCCCAGCGCAGACCTCAACCGGGAGTTCGTGCAGAGCATCAAGGCGAACGGCGTCCTGGTGCCCGTCATCGCACGCCGCGACTCCGAGGGCCGCGTGCTCGTCCGGGCCGGACAGCGCCGCACCCTCGGCGCGCGTCAGGCGGGCGTGGCCACGATCCCGGTCCACGTCATCGACGCGGACGAGGCCACCACCGACCGGATCGTGCAGCAGCTCGTGGAGAACGACCAGCGCACCGGGCTCACGGACGTGGACCGCACGGTCGCGTTCAAGCAGCTGCAGTTCGAGGGCCTCAGCGCCGCCGCGATCTCCAAGCGCACCGGGACCGGACCCCGCGTGGTCAAGAAGACCCTGGCCGTCGCGAACACGCCCTCCGCGGCCGCGGCGCTCACGGATCACCAGCTCACCTTGGACCAGGCCGCCGCGCTCGTAGAGTTCGACGAGTACCCAGACCTTCAGGCCCGCCTCATCGAGACCGCTCGCGCCCACCCGGCGCAGTTCGACCACCAGCTGCGCTACGCACAGCAGGATCTTGCGCGGAAGCACGCCGTCCAGGCAGTGGCCGCCGACCACGAGAGCCGCGGCTACGTCATCGTGGATCCCCAGAACCCCGAGCACGCGGACTTCGTGCCCGTGCGGGACCTCGTGACGGTCGAAGGCGGCGACGCGCTTCTGACCCCGGAGAAGATGGACACGCTCGACGGGCGCGGGGTGCGCGTGGTCGCGTACCTCCGCGAGCCGGAGGCGGTGTACTACCTCCGCGACCCCCAGGCCGTCGGCTACCGCCGAGACGAGACCACCGGGACGCGCACGAGCCCGGCGACGGGCGCGGGCTCCCAGACCGAGGAGCAGAAGGCCGAACGTCGCCGGGTCATCGCCAACAACAAGGCGTGGGACGCTGCCGAGAGCGTGCGGCGCGAGTTCGTCGCCGCGCTCGTCACCCGGAGGTCGCTCCCGAAGGACGCCGGACAGGTCATCGCAGCCGGGCTCACGACCCACCGTCACGAGGTCGGCCGTGCGGTGCAGGAGGGCAGCCCGCTCGCTCACGAGTTCCTGGGCGTGGAGCGCGACTACGGGTACTACGGCGACGGCCTCGGCAAGTACGCCGCGGCCACGCCCACGAAGGCGCAGCACGTCGCCCTCGCCGTCGTCCTCGGCGGCATGGAGGCCGCGCTGAACCGCGACTCGTGGCGAAGCGTCTCGGCGCCGGCGGCCGCGTACCTCCGCCAGCTCGCCGCGTGGGGGTACACGCTCAGCGAGGTCGAGCAGATCGTCCCCGACGCCGACGACTCACGCCGCGCCCAGCGCGACGCCGACGATGCCGACGAGTCCGCCGACGCCGCGGAGGGCACGAGCGAGGCCGGATCGGACACGACCGAGCCCGGATCGGACACGACCGAGCCCGAAACGGACACGAACGGCCGCGAATTGGACACGGAGGCCGCCCCGGACCTCGCCGTGTAGCCGCAGCGGGGCGCTCCTGGTCAGGAGCGCCCCGCCCCGGCCGGGCACCACGGCCGCCGCGGGCGCCCGGCGAGGGGCGATCCCCTCGCGCTCCCCCGTCGACGGCGCACCGCGCCTCAGCGGCCGCGGGCGGTCACATCGGGATCCGGAGCCCGCCCGCCTCCTGGAGCGCCACGTACGCGGTCGCGAGCGCCCCGACGACGATGGCGAACAGGAGCAGCAGCACACCGCCGACGATGCCCACCGCCGTCCGCGAGCGGATCCAGTGGATGGCGACCGCCGCGGAGGCGAGCGGTGCGAGCAGCACGGCCGCGTAGATCACTCGTGCTCCCCCAGGACCGCGGCGATGCCGTCCATGAGCGTGCGCGCCCCGAAGCCGAGCAGGCCGATGTCGAACATGCGGGCCGTGAAGAACAGCCGTTGCTCCTCGGAGTCCCGCGCGATGTACGCCACGACGTCGCCACCATGCACCACGTCGAGCTCCGCGTGGCGGTCGTACCGCTCGAACTGCTCGAGCCGCGACACCTTCGCCGATGCCTGCACCACGAGCGCGAGCCCCCGGTACCCGACGTGCACCGGCTCCTCGCGGATCCGCTGCACCTGCTCGTCCGTCATGACGTAGTCCACGCGGACGACGATACGGCCGCTTGCCCCGCCGACCGCTGCCGCCGTCGGCGCCGGTGCACTCCCCCGTCGACGTCGCGTTGTGGAGGAGCCCGTGGTGCGCCGCGTGGCGGCGCGCGCGGCCAGGCCGCGCCGGTCGCTTCGCTCCATCGGAGCCGCTGCGCGGCACAGCACCGGACCCTGCGGGCCCGTTCATATGCCGTGAAGCCTTCGGCAGTGTGCGGTCGGCCGGCTTCCGCGCAAGCGGCTGCGCCGCCGGCTCCTCCGAGACTTTCGGGACGCGGTCGCTTCGCTCCCTTATTTCGCCCCGAAACTCTCTCCCCCACCGCCCTACCGGGTTGCACTCCACCCGACCTCCCTGAAGGCGACAAGCGCCTTCACGGCAAAAGAACGAGGAGGAGAGGGAGAGAAATATGACTACCAGCACCGTGTCACGTCTAAAGACCACGGCCCCGCGCAAGAGCGCCGAGGAGCGCAAGGCCCAGGCTGAGGCGCTCCACGCGAGCATCGCAGATCAGATCGACGCACTACGCGACAGCGACGAGTGGCGGCGCTACCTCGACCGAGTGCGCGATTTCCACCAGTACAGCATCGGTAATCTGCTGCTCATCATGCAGCAATGCCCCCACGCCCGCGCCGTCGCGGGATTTCGGCAATGGCAGGCCCGCGGCCGCCAAGTGCGGAAGGGCGAGAAAGCCATCCGCATATTCGGATACAGCCAGAAGAAGATCACTGAGGAGGACGCGCAGGGTGAGGGGACCGAGTGGCGCATTCCTCGGTTCCCTGTCCTCTCGGTCTTCGACGTGAGCCAGACGGACACCATCGACGGCGTCGAGGACGCCGAGCTGGTGCACGACCTCACCGGGGCCACCGATCACGGCGTGATCGAGGCCCTCACGGCGTTTCTCGCAGTCGAGGGGTGGACGGTAGCCCGCGAGCACCTGGATGGCGAGAGGAAGGGCTGCGCCCGCCCCAGCGACCGATCCGTCGTCGTCGAGTTCGACGTCGCCCCCGAGCAGGCCGCGAAGACCCTGATCCACGAGACGGCCCATGTCGTCCTCGGCCACACCGACAACCTGGCCGGGTACTGGGAGCACCGGGGGATCCAGGAGACCGAGGCCGAGTCCGTCGCCTACGTCGTCGCCGGAATGCTCGGATTCGACACCAGCGCCTACAGCATCGGCTACATCGCCGGATGGGCAGACGGCGACGCCGAACTCGTCAAGAGCACCGCCACCCGCGTCCTCGCTGCCGCACACCGCATCGCCGCCGTCCTCGAGCCGGACGACCCCGACGATGTCCCCGCGGCCGCGTGACCTGGGCTCCCGGCCGGACTGACGAGGTCCGGCCGGGAGGCCCCCGGTGTGGCCACCCCCTACGCAACCGGACCCAGAACCCCGACTCGCGCCGTCGAGAGCGCGGGTAGCCGCTTCGCGGCAGGCAGCGACGACCTGGTGAGAAGTGCGCAGCCGCCTCCCCGACATCGGGTGTCCGTCGGCAAAAGCACCGGACCAGAGCGCTGATGGATTTCCAGCCCTCCCGCAGTCATTCACCCCCCAATGTCACCGCCCACAGACCCGCCTTGGCCCCAGGTTCCCGCATGTGATTCGCTCACAACAGCCCCCTGTACCGCACAGCGCACCATCCAGTGCACTCCGTGAATTACCCCCAGGAGCTCGGTCACGAGATGACTACATACCCATTTCGCAACCCTCGTAAATAGGGCAAGTTCCCAAGAAAAAAGGTTCAAAGATATTGCCTAGAGGGCCCCGATGCCGTATTGTTCTATATATGAAAAGCAACCGCAGCGGCACCGACGAGAACGGAGCTCCGATGAACACCACCAGCGCCACGAACCAGGCCCTTGCACAGGTCGTCGGTACTTCGACTGTCGGCGAATACGTCGTTCCGGTCGACCCGATGGACCTCCTCCAGTGCGATAGCTGCCAGTAAGACTTTCTTCTCTAGGAGACATTGTGATGGACACGCAGAAGTTGTCATCCGAGCAGGAACTCGCATTCGACCTCGGCCGCGAGATCGGAATCATCGAGGGCCGAGCCGCCATGGAAGACCTCGCCGACCGGTACTACCGCGCCGCCTACGGAGACGAGCGCCGCCCCCAGAACCGGGCCATCGTCACCCGCGAAGAGCTGGAAGAGCGCCGCCGCGCCGCCTGGGAGGCTGCGCAGCCCATCACCGTCGACGACGCCCTCCGATCCTGGGGGATCGACCCCGAATCGCGGCACGCGACCCCCAGCGCTCCCGCGCCGACCTCCGCTCCACCGACCGCCACGGCGGCCACGCCGTCCACCGCACCGTCCGGCACCACGTACACGAACAGGAGCCGCACCATGAGCCACATCAGCCGAACCGGCAACCTCGCCGGCACGCCCGTCCTCCGCCAGGGACACAAGGGCCCGTACACCTACGCCGCCGTCATCGTGAACGACCGGTTCCAGGACGACAACGGGGACTGGGTCCAGGGCCCGCCGGTTCGGTACGAGCTCGCCGTCAACGGTGCCCAGGCTGTCGCCCTCGTCGCGACCGCGGAGGCGTGCGGCAACATCCGCGTCACGTTCAGCGGGGCCTACACCGTGCGCGAGTTCCACGGAGACAAGGGCACGATCCTGCAGCACAAGGTGTTCGTCGACGAGGTCGGTGCCAGCTTCTTCGGTCAGGACATCACCGTCGCGCGCCGCACCTCGTCCACGACCACGGGTGAGGCGTAGCCATGTTCCTCCGACCCGTCAGCGGCCCAGAGCCCAGCGTGCCCGAACTGGACGAGGACACCCAGCTCGTCATCGACGTCTACGGCGCGTACGAGACCGCCAGGAGCGCCGCCCGCCACGCCATCGAGCACGGGCAGCCGGCGGATGCCGCCGCCAGCGAGATGGCACCCGCCAAGGAGTGGGCCGTGATGAACGCGTCCTGGATCGGCCTGTTCCCCGTGCAGGGCGCCCTCTGCGGCGCCGTCGAGACCCTCCAAGCACGGGGCGTCACGGCAGGCGACGTCGGCCCGGTACCGGACGCACGCGCCGGCGGATGGAATGCCGCCTACGACCACGCCACCGCCGTCCGCTGGCTCACCGAGGCGCTCGAGCGCAACAGCGACGCCCGCGACATCGACCTCATGGTCGCGGAGACCCTCGAGAGCCCGGGCCTGAACGGCGACCTGCGGATCCGTGAGCTGGTAGTCGAGATCATGGATGTCGCCACCCGGGTATTCTCAGCAGCGAGGAGCGCAGAAGCATGAACCGATTCCCTCCGTTCGAGCACATCTGGGAGAAGTCCGGCACCGTCTGGATCTGCACCTGGTGCGGCAATGTGTCCGAGACCGATCCGCACTCCACCAGCGCGGCCTCCGCGACGCCGGGAGACGCCGCATGAGGGTCCGCACCCGCCGCGTCTACTTCGCCATCGCGTTGCTCATCGGCAGCCTGGCCGGTGGCTACTACGCCGTCGACCTCGTGTTCCCGCAGGCCAGGGCCGGCGAGACGACGGCGCCCGCCAGCGGGGCACCCGCGCTCGCCTCGACCGGCCCCGTCATCGACGCTCTCACCTCTGCCGGCCTCGTTCGCGCAGGCACGGTCGACGCGGACGCGGTGCGGTCGCTCGTCGACGCGCTCCCCGCCGACACGCACGCACGGACCTCGTCCTACGACAGGGCCGCGTACGGGCCGTCCTGGGCCGACACCGACCACAACGGGTGCGACCAGCGCAACGACGTCCTGGCCCGCGACCTCACCGCCGTCACGTTCACGAAGGCGGATCCCGGCTGCACCGTGGCCTCGGGGCACCTGGCCGACGCGTACACGGGGAAGAGCATCGACTTCACCCGCGGGAAGACCACGAGCGCGGCCGTGCAGATCGACCACCTCGTGCCCCTCGGCTGGGCGTGGCAGCACGGCGCCGCCGCCTGGACGGGGGAGCGCCGTGAGCAGCTCGCGACCGACTTCAACAACCTCCAGGCCGTCGACGGGCCGACCAACGAGGCGAAGTCGGACCGGGGGCCGGCGACCTGGCTCCCGCCGGCCGCCGGCTATGACTGCCTGTACGTCACCCGGTTCGCGTACGTGCTGAGCACGTACGAGCTCACGGTCGACGACGCCGACCGGACCGCGATTGACCACACGCTCGGGTCCTGCTCGTGACCCACCAGAGGATCCGGCGACGTCCTCGACCGTTCCCCCGGCGATCGAGGGGCTGCCGCGCGCGGGCGTCATGGACGCTCTGCGGATCGCATGGTGGATCCGCCGGGGCTTCTGGCACGGCTTCCAGCACTCCCGCGGCACCGCGCGGGTCGTGGCGCTCTACCTTGCTGTCGCGTGGTGGGTGCTCAGCCCGCTCGTCGTCGTGCTCCAAGTCGTCCTCGTCACGTGCCCGTGGACGCGGTACTACCTCAGCCCCGAGCGCGACGTCGTGCTCGCGCTGTTCGGCACGCGCACCGGCTGGCACACCGGCGACCACATCGCGGCAGCACCGGGAACGGGCCGCGGCCGTGCGCTGCGCGCCCTTCTGCTGCCCGAGCTGCTGCCCGTCGCCGACGCCCGGCGCGTGACGATCCACGCGACGGCCGCGTCACCCGAGTTGGCCGCGCTCTACATGGCCGAGCTCCCGGGCCTGGTCGACGTCGGCGGAGGCATGTTCCGCGGCCGCCGTCTCCGCCGGCCCCCGGCTGGCTGAGCGCGAGCGCGCCGCGAAGGCGATGAGCTCGGCGCTGTGCTGCACCATCCACGCCACGGCCGTATTCAGCGACGGCTCGCGACGGATCCAGATGCGTTGGCCCTGGCCGTTGCGGGCATCGGCGTAGAGCTCGAAGGTGAACGGATCCCCGAGCTCCGCCCGGTGCCGGATCACGTACCCGAGCACGGGGCGGTCCTCGACCTGGATCCGCCAGTAGCCGACCTCGAGGTGCGCCCACGGGTGCGCGCCGACGTTACGCACGAGGCTGTCGATGCCGTCGAGCTTGCTCTTGACCTTGCTCACCGGGTGCTGTCCTTCGTCGATTCGATCGAGTGGGAGCGTCCGGCCGCGCTCGTCGGCGAGCGTAAGGATGTCCACTGACGTCCAGGCCACAACATCCGCGCCGAAGCCCTGGGTGGGTCATACATTTCAGGCATCCACGCGGTTAGGTAGTTTCGATGCGTGCGGATTCATGCCGGTCGGAGAAGACTGTCTTGATCGCATCGCATCGCATCTCACGCTCCGGGGCCGCATTCCGTCTCTCAGTCATTGTAAGATGATCGGCTTCTGAGGGGGTTACGCTGGCGGCGCACCGTACCCCTCAAGGAATGACCTGCTGGGTAATGTTTCGGGCTTCAGGAGTGCGTGTGAAAAGCGTCTGTGGAAGTGGTTTTGAGAGCGGTCGAATGGTTTTCGTATGATCCTTACATGACTGTTCGACAAGTTAGTGTACCCTTAGTGTCCAAGCTCTTCCTTTTCTTTGCATTGGCGGTCGGCGCCACGTTTGGCGCATTCGCGGCGCCTGCCTTAGCCGCCACCGCAGCGGGGACCGGTGCGGTGGCCTCGCCGCCTGGATGGCTGCACACGGCGGGTGGGAAGATCGTCACCGCCTCCGGCGCTCCGTACACAATCCGTGGCATCGCGTGGTTTGGCATGGAGACGTCATCCTGCGCGCCGCACGGCCTGGACACCATCACCCTCGCGGGTGGCATGCAGCACATCAAGCAGCTGGGATTCACGACCGTGCGGCTGCCGTTCTCGAACCAGTGCCTCGCGGCATCTGGCGTCACGGGTGTCGATGCGGACCCATCGCTTGCCGGTCTCACACCGCTGCAGGTCATGGATCACGTCGTGGCTTCGGCGAAGGCCGCCGGACTTGACGTGATCCTCGACCAGCACCGGCCGGACTCGGGCGGCCAGTCCGAGCTCTGGTACACCTCGGAGTACCCCGAGTCACGGTGGATCTCCGACTGGCGGATGCTCGCGAAGCGGTACGCCTCCGACCCCACGGTCATCGGTGTCGATCTCCACAACGAGCCGCACGGGGCGGCGACGTGGGGTACCGGGGCAGCCACGACCGACTGGCGGGCGGCGGCCGAGCGGGGCGGGAACGCGGTATTGGCCGAGAACCCGAAGCTCCTCGTGCTCGTCGAGGGAATCGACCACCAGGCCGACGGAACCGGCACCTGGTGGGGCGGTGCGCTGGACTCCGCGGCCACTGCATCCGTGCGCTTGACCGTCGCGAATCGCGTCGTCTATTCCCCGCACGACTACCCCTCGACCATCTACGGCCAGCCCTGGTTCTCCGCATCGAATTATCCGACGAATCTTCCGGGAATCTGGGACGCCCACTGGGGATACCTGGCAAAGAAGGACATCGCCCCCGTCCTCGTGGGCGAGTTCGGTACGAAGCTCGAGACGGCGAGCGACAAGCAGTGGCTCAACACCCTCGTCGGATACCTGTCGAGCACGGGGATCAGCTCATCGTTCTGGGCCTTCAACCCAGACAGTGGCGACACCGGCGGCATTGTGAAGTCCGATTGGGTGACCCCGGAGCAGGCGAAGCTCGACGCGCTGGCGCCGATCCTGCATCCGGCACCCGGAGCGGGTCCGGGATCTAGCGGATCCGGGTCGCAGCCAGGTCCGGCGAAGCCGGGCGCGGTATCAGTGAAGTGGCAGCCTGGCGGGTCCTGGGCATCCGGCTACGTGGCGAACCTTGACGTCACCGCGACAGGCGCTGTCACGGGATGGACCGTCTCATGGGCCAGCCCGAAAACCACCAGCGTCGTCAACAGTTGGGGCATGCGCTGTAGCGTCGCCTCCAACACCGTGACCTGCACCAGCACGGACTGGGCAAGCAAGCTCGCCGCCGGCCAGACCGTTCGCGTCGGCGTGCAGTTGGCGGGTGGACCCGCTCCCGCTTCGCCTCGAATCAGTGTCACGGCGGCCGGAACGCCTCCGTCCCAAGCCACGCCTCCGTCCCAGGCCACGCCTCCGTCCCAGGCCACGACGCACGGCCGTGCCACGCACTACTCGCTCGGTACCGGTAACACGATCGCGAACGGCAACTGCTCCATGCCGGCTGTCCCCGCCGACCGAATGTACGTTGCGGTCAGCAGCCCCGAGTACGGCGGAGCCGCCGCGTGCGGGTCGCACCTCCTCGTCACGGGCCCCAAGGGCACCGTCCGCGTCCAAATCGTCGACCAATGCCACGAATGCGAGATCGGACATCTCGATCTGAGCGAAGAAGCGTTCCGTGCCATTGGCGACTTCGATGCCGGTATCATCCCAATCAGCTACACCACCGTCCGGGATCCGTCCGTGCCCGCCGTCGCCGTCCGGGTCAAGGAGGGCTCATCCCGATGGTGGGCAGGTCTGCAGATTCTGAACGCCGGCAACCGCATCGACCGTGTTGAAGTCCGAGCCGGTGGGCAGTGGCTGCCCCTGAGTCGCACTGACTACGGGTACTGGGTGACACCTTCACCAATTCCGGACGGCCCGATGACCGTTCGCGTGACTGACCAATACGGTCGCTCGGTCGTTCTCCCCGGAATCCGAATGGCACCAGGGGAGACCCAGAGTACGGCGCGCCGGATCTATCAGATGCACTGAGCCCTGATCGCACGACCTCCACATGTACGCGGCGATGGCTCCAGGGATGCGTCCCCGGAGCCATCGCGCGTTAGTCGCCGCACTCGCCTGCTGTGAAGGCTGAGCTCGCCACCGGAGAAGCTGGCCGCGTCCACCTCTTCTTGTCCCGTAAGCCTTGGGTTGCGAGACGTCTTGAGCGCCCATGCGGATGTTCTCACCGTCGGACCGGGTTGCAGCGTCCGCGTAATGGGTCGGACCTGCTGTGCCGAAGACCCCCTTCGCATTTGCGTGACCACGGCTATCGACGATGGCAGACGGCTGCGCCTCACTGGGAGGCATGCGCCCGCGTTCCATCCGCGGCGAGGTCGTAGACGTCCTCCGCGGTGACGGACGGGTCGAACATCGATGTCGATGATGCCCGCCGGCGAGCAGCGTCGTCCAGGGCTTCGGCATGGCCTGAGGTGATGCGATGGGCGAAGGCGATGGTGGCGAGGTAGGAGAGCGCGGTGTCGTCCAAGCCCGGGTCGTCTGTCGGCGTCGCGTCGGGGAGGGAGTGGACCAGCTCTTGCCGTGTTGGCAGCGTCCCGGACGCGATCCGCACGGACGCGTCGATGTGCGGCGCCGCGGCCTCGGCCACGCGACGGAGCGAATCCGGTGGCACGGGATCCTGCACGCGGTGCGCGAGGCGCATCCGTGGCACCGTTCCTGACACCGAGGCCGTCCACGATTCCGCGACCAGCTCGATCCCCTCGGCGCGGAGAGTCTCGAGGAGGATGCGATCCAGATTCGGGAGATCGACTGTCAGGGCTGTGAAGGTCTCCTCGAGGTCCTCCGGGTCCGATGAGACGCCGAAGGGGACTTCGCACGCGATCCAGTGCGCGGGACCCGCATCACGGACGTTGGCGACGAGGCTGCTGGGGTCCGCTGTCGCGACCCGTTCTGCGAGGTCGAGGTAGAAGTCCTCCATGGCCCGGCGCATCGCCAACCTCCCGCGGTGGTCGTCGAACTGGAAGCGGCAGTCGGGAGTGAGGTCCTCGAGCGGGATCCTCGCGCGGCGGAGCAGGTCCAGTGTGACGCCGTCGACGATCTGGTCGGCGTCGTAGGACCGGTAGCCGTTCACTGGATCGACGGCGGACGGGATGAGGACCGCGCGCTCGGCGTACAACCGGAGCGCCTTGTCGGAGAGGCCGGTGAGGGATCGGAATCGACCCGCGGAGAAGTTCAGGGGGAGTGGAGCGGACATGTCCTCACTGTGGACCTCGCCCCTGGGGCGGAGTCAAACGCCGCCGAGGTCCCTAGGTGCAGGACAGCCCAGGTCTTTGGAGGCGTCTTGCTTCTTTTGGGTTGTGGGACGTCCCGCGAGCGGCTGGGGCTCGCCGCGGAGAACCGCGGCCGCGAGTGTCCCGCAACCACGGCCCGCAAGGGGGCGGTGAGCTGGGCATGCTCATCGTCGGTTGCGGGATGGGTTGGGCGTCGCGCCGACGCTCGTCGGGTACGCGCGGGTCTCGACCCGACAGCAGCGCACGGACTGCCAGGTCATCAACCCGCCCGGATAGTGCTGCGGATCCTGTGCATCGGTGGTGGGATCCCGTCACCCGTGAGACACTGAACGCGTCGCCTCATTGCGGTGGGGTTGAAAGTGAGTCTCGGGAGTTCCTGCTGGAAGTAGGGCCCGAGACTTTGCGCTTTAATCGATCAGCCGTCGACGGTGATGATCTGGATCTCGCCGAGGGTGGCGAGCGGTTCGGGGTTCCCCACGCGGTCCTGCACGATGGCGCCGCAGATGATGTCCGCCACCCACAGCACGGGCTCCACGGGACCGCGCCGGTGATCGAGCCGGACCGGCCCGCTCAGGGCACGTGCGGCGCGGAGCGTGTCGAGGTGGTCACGGTCCCGCCGGTCATCAGCTGGTCCGCGTGACTCCGCGACGAGGAGCGCGACGTCTCGCATCGTGAGCTCGTGCAGAAGCCGCTCCATCGTCTTCCGGCGACGCCGCTCGAACGGCTCTGCGCTGTCGACCGACCGGACGACCACCAGTCGCTCGAGAGCAAGCTCCGCGACCGCGGCGGCGAGTAGCAGGCGCCGGGGTTCGCTCTCCTGGTTCCAGTGCAGCTTCCCGACCTTGGTCCGCCGCAGCCCGTGCATCACGGTGCGCACGGCGTCGAGGTGCTGCTCCTCACAGATCGCGGCGGCGAGGATGTAGGTGCCGGGATCGCGGTTCTCCTGGGATCCGGATTCGTCGACGAACGCGGTCCGGGTCACGACGTCGGTTCATCGTCGTCGACGCGGGGCAGGGTGACCTCGGTGCTCGTGGTGACCGGGTGCCTGTCCAGGGCCCGGTACACGGTGGCCCGGCCGATCCCGAACAGCTCCACGAGCTCGGAGACGGAGTGATCACCGGCGCGGTGCAGCGCGACCAGGTGCCGTTCCTGGGCAGGGGAGAGCTTCGGCTTTCGCCCCTTCAGCTTCCCCCGCACCTTCGCAACAGCCATCCCCTCACGGGTCCGGGCGCGGATGAGGTCGGACTCGAACTCGGCCACCATGCCGAGCACGTTGAACAGCAGCCGGCCGACCGGGTCGATGGGGTCGTAGACCGCACCGCCGAGGTTCAACCGGACTTCGCGTTGGGTGAGCTCTTCGGCGATGTCGGTCGCGTCGCGGAGGGATCGGGCAAGGCGGTCGAGCTTCGTGACTACAAGCGTGTCACCTTCTCGGCACGCCGCTAACGCCTCGCGGAGACCTGGGCGGTCGCGGTTCGTGCCGGTCATGCCCTTGTCGCTGTAGATGAGCCGTGTCGGAACCCCGAGGGTTTGCAGGGCGTCCCGTTGCGCGGTGAGGTCCTGCGCGTCGGTCGAGACGCGGGCGTATCCGATGAGGACGGATGAGGTCATGACGCAAGTCTCACATGAGGCACCGTCACCGGACCCTATTTCGGACTACCTATGTGAGACGGTCACTCCCGGGGAGGTCGTGGGAGTGGCGTGCACGCTTCGAGTGTCCGGTTGAGGATCCCCTGCTGAGACGCTTGAAGACAGAGCTCTCCTTAAGCGCAGAGGGGGTGCTTTTTCGAGTTCCGCGCCCGCTAGGGCTTGCGGGGCCAGGACTTGAGGATCTTCGAGAGGCGCTTGGCGGGTGTGCCGTTCTTGCCGAGCAGCACGATGTACGCGAGCAGCGTCACAGCACCGAGCGTGAGCAGGACCAGGCCGGAGCCAAGGAAAGCCATCTGGAGGATCACCTCCCCTGGTATCTCGGGAAGCAGGATCGTCATCGCGAACCTCTCCGCAGGCGACACGCAAGCGCGTCGGGGTGACACCGCGCTGGACGGCGTGGTGAGTTTGGGACGCACCCACGGCGAGCTCGCGGTGGATGCGTAAGAGGAGAGCGCCACGGGCGCTCGATCTGCTCAGCCGTCATGTCGGCACTACGCCGCTGAGGATCGACTTGGCCGAAAAGGTGTCGGCGGGATGCTCGGGGGCGCGCTCGGGCATGAAAAAAGCCAGCCTGTGGGCTGGCTAGTTCGAGGTAAGGGTCCGTGTCCGTACGGCCGTAGTCGGCCACACGACGTGCCCAAATCGTATGCAATCACTGTGTCACGGTGCACAAGAGCGTCTGTGCCCTGTGTCTCGATAGCAGAACCCCGTGGGCAGTGCCGGAGACGACGAAGGCCAGCGCGAGGCTGGCCTTGATGTGAGCACGATGCGGACATGCGCATCCGCATGTGCCCTAAGCGTACCGCGATCCGGTTGAGACCGCGCGGGCTCGCAAAAGACATGCACTCATAACCGTAGAGGAGGAAGCCACGTCGCAGAGACACATGACAGCAAGCTCACACCTTGAACCTACGGGGTGACGCCACCAGACCGGCTCATCGCCGCCTTGCTCATCTTCAAGTAGGGGGGAGACATCGTGGCGCTGTCAACTGCGACGTGCGCCGGGGCCCTGCCTGCCGCAGGATCCACCCTGTGGCTTAGACGACCTTGCTGATCCACTCCCAGGTCTTCTTGTCTAACCACCCCTGCCGCGCCTTGCCGTCGATCTCGACACAGAAGATCTCGTCGTTGGCGTCGAGGATCGGCTGTAGCGCGTCAGAGACGCCCTGCGCCGTCAGATAGGGGCCTGAGACGATCCACGTGGACTTGAGGATGTTGGCCCAGGTGTCGTAGGACTTGATCTTCTCGATGAGCTTGTCGTATGTCTGGCCCGGCGAGTTGAGGTCGTACGAGATGAGGACGGCGGTCATGGGTCAGAGGCTATTCGCGCTAGCTCTCCACGGCCGCCCCCAGGCCGGGGGTAGCAGACGCCGACACGCTGTGCGTGTCGCCCTCTTAAGGCGGCTAGCCGCGCTACCTTGACGGCATGACAGAGAAGGGCACGCCCCGACGCCCCCGTGGCTCGGTTGAGAAGGGGGTGACTCCTCGGTGGACCATCGAGGAGTCGTCTCGTGACGCCGTGAACGCGATGGCGAAGGCGGCGGGCATCTCTTCGTCGTACTTCGTCGACCTCTCGATCACGCACCTGCGTGCCGAGTTCGAGGCCGACGGTGTCCCGTCTTGGCTGCGCACCGCGCTGAGCCGCGAGGAGCTGCCGATCGAGCCCACTTAACGAGCATGGCCCCCCGCTTTCGCGAGGGGCCGAAGCACTGCGCCTTAGACCCTGACTGTTTGGCGACGGAACAGGTCTACGGCGGATCGAGTAAAGAACCGGCTTCTCAGGGCCGGGCCTTCGTCGTGCCTCCAATGAGCACATCAAGGGAAGCGAGCCCATCATAACCACGTCCGTAGACCACGCAACACCTCCGACACGCAAGACACGTGCGTATTTCCGCAGGTTGGCAAACGCCTCGAGCGAGCCGACGCTGCCCGGGTTGGAGGCGTCGAGCGCGCCCGACGCGGGGGAGGACGTACGGACGTCGTGGTCGCTGCCGGTGCCGGCTGGTGCGTACGCCCGGGTGCCGGTGTGGACGTCGCCGGCGGCGTGG
>NC_010408.1 GCF_000069225.1 Clavibacter sepedonicus
CCGCCCACGGCCCGCACAGCACCAGATCCACCACCCCGCACACACACCCCGCTCGACCACGGCGAGCGCCCGACACCCTCCACGACGTCGCGCACGCTCCCCCGGCCCTCGTGTCCCTCGAGCAGCCCCTCGAGGGACGCGAGCGCTCGGCGCCGCACCGCAGCGGCCGACGTCGACGCACAACGGCAGCCACGCACCAGCACCGCGCACGACGTCGACGAGCTCCACACGACCACCCCGCGGCGAGCGCCGACCCCGCGATCACCCCGCCTCGCCGCCGGCCGGCGGCCCCACGGCGCCCGCACGGCGCCCGCGACGTCGCCTCGACGCACAGGACAGCCGGCCAGCGCGCGCACCCGGCGAGCACCGCACCCGACCACGCCACGGCGCACGACGTCGCGCGCGACGACGAGCAGCGTCAGCCGCGTCCTCGCCGGCGGCCCCGGCGGCCGCGCCGCGGCCGGCGCCGCGGCTCGACGTCGACGAGCTCCACCCGGTACGTCCACCGCACGGCACCACGCCTCGATCGGCGCCCGACACTCGCACCACGACGCCCACGAGCTCACCGCCCACCCCGCTGGACCACGGCGAGCGCCCGACACCCTCCACGACGTCGCGCACTCCCCCGCCCACCCCGCGCACAGCTGCCACGACCTGCAGGGCACCCGGACGCCGGCCACACCTCGAGCAGCGCGAGCCCCCGGCGGCGTGCCAGGCCGCACGACGACGCGCAGCGGCAGCCGGAACCGCGGCTCGACATCGACGAGCTCCACGAGCCCCCCGGCGAGCGCCGAACCCGCGATCACCCCGCGTCGACGACGGCCGGCGGACCCGCACCGGCCCCCGGCCCAAGTCCCGTGGACAACCCGCAGCGCCAGTAGATGTACGCACCCGGTACCCCGGCAAGAACACACGGAACCCCTGGTCACGGCAGTGGGCCACCACGAGGAGCGCTAGTAAATGTACGCACGCCCCGCCCCGCTGGAGCAGCTGCAGCGCGGCGCGCACCCGGCGAGCGCCGTGCACCGCGCACGACGTCGACGAGCCCACCCGGCGCCGCACGGCCACCCCGCGGCGCCCTCGACCAGCGGATCCGCAGCGAGCTCCTGACGCCCCCACCCGCGACGTCGCGTCGCGGAGCGAGCCACCAGCCTCGGTGCGCGCCCGCGACCACACCGGCGCCCCACCGGCAGCACCACGGCGAGCGCCCCGCACCCTCCACGACGTCGCGCACACTCCCCCAGGCCCTCCGAACCTCCAGCACCCCCCTCGAGGGGCCCGAGAGCCCGGCACCGCACCACAGCGCACGACGTCGACGCGCAGCTACCACCGCGCCCCGCGCCCGCGGCGAGCGCCCGGCACCGCGCACGACGTCGACGCGCTCCACGAAACCACCCCCGGCGAGCGCCGCACCCGCGATCACCCCGCATCGACGACAGCCAGCGGATCCACGCGGGCACCCGGCGAGCGCCGCACCCCGACCACCCGCCTCGAGCACGCACGCGCTCTTCCCCGACGCCGCCGAGCTCCACGCCGGCTCGCATAGGCCCGCGGCGAGCGCCGTGCACCATCCGCACCCGGCGGTCGACGTCGGCCGCAGCGCCCCCGCGAAGCGCGACAGATGACACACACCCGCCCGGACGGCGATCGCGCCGCAGAACTGGTCGCAGAACACGCAGAAGCCCCGATCAGACCAGTGGGCCACCACGAGGGGCGCGACAAGATACACACGCCCCCGTGGGCCCGATCGCGCAGCTGCAGCACCCCCACCCCGGCACCGGCACGACCACGGCGAGCACCGCCCCACGTCCACGCCCCTCGAGCAGGCCCTCGAGCAGCGCAGGCCCCCGGCGCCGCACCAGGTCGCGCGACGTCGCGCACGACGTCGACGCGCAGCTGCAGCAGCGTCACGACGTCCGCGACGGCGGTCCCACGGCGGCCGGCGCCGCGGCTCGACGTCGACGAGCTCCCCAGCACGCCACAGGGCGGCCCGCGGCGAGCGCCTCCCCCGCGACCCCCTCGTCGACGACGGCCGGCGGGTCCGCCGCGAGTGCCCGCGCACGGCCTCCTCGGCCGAGCCGCAGCGCGACAAGTGATACGCACCCCGAGCCCTGCCGACAGCACGCACAGCACCGCCCCAGAGCGCACCAGCTCCCCGATCCGACCAGTGGGTCATCACGGGGAGCGCGAGTAAATGTACGCACGCCCCGCCCCGCTCGAGCAGCTGCACGCGCACCGCGCACGACGCCGACGCGCAGCTGCAGCAGCGTCACGACGTCCACGCCGGCCGCCCCCACGGCGGCCGGCGCCGCGGCCCGACGTCGACGAGCTCACCCAGCACGCCACACGGCGGCCCGACGGCGAGCGCCCCTCGTCGCCGACGACCGGCGGATCCGAGCGGGCACCCGGTCCGAGCCCCGTGGACGGCCCGCAGCGCCAGTAGATGTACGCACCCGGCGCCGAGCTCGAGCAGCTGCACCCCGCCCGGCCGCAGAGCGCGGCCGCCGGCACCGCCCCGGCGCGACCGCGGCAGCCACGCGGCGAGGATCCGGTGCCCGAGACGTCGCCTCGACGCGCAGGGACCACCCACCAGCGCGCGCACCCGGCGAGCGCCGCACCCCGACCACCGCCTCGAGCACGCACCCGCCCCTCCCCGGACGCCTGGCCACGGCCATCGGATCCGCGGCGTGCGCGGGTCCCCGCCGCCGAGCTCCACGCCGGCCTCGCCCGGGCCCCACGTCCCGGCACGCCTCCGAGCTCAGCACCCCGCCCCTCGGCGAGCGCCACGTCGACGCCGGGGTGCGCTCGTCACCGCCGGCAGCCGCCGGGATCCCGCGCACAGCCGACACGACCCCCCGACACCACCTCGGCGAGCGCCCCTCCCCGCCACCCGCACGCCCGCCCGCGCGCGCACCGCCCCGTACCGCCTGCAGCCGGCCCACCTCGTCGACCAGGAGCCCGGCGAGCGCCAGCCCCTTACCCGCACCCCCGGCGTCGACGACTAGGCCGAGGACGACGACCGGCACCGCCCCAGACGTGCCGGGATCCCGCACGACACCGACACCGACACCGACCGGCCGGGCGCGCCCGAGCGCAGGACATCGACAGCCGCACCGCACGGCCACCCCGCGGCGAGCGCTACCCCGCCTCGCCGACGGCCAGCGGCATCCTGCGTCGACCGCGGCGAGCGCCCGGCACGAGGAACCGCGCGCACCGACGCCCCCGCGGATCCCGAGCACCACCCGCGATCTCGACACACCGAGGACGACGACCAGACGACGTCGACCAGCCCCGCGACCGCCCACGCCGCCCGCACCGCGGCCGACGTCGACCACGCACTCCCGCTCCCCCGCACCACGCCGACGCCCGCCGGGATCCCGCACCGGCCCGCCGCGCGCACGACCACTCGGCCAGCGCCCGACGGCCTCGGCGAGCGCCGAACACCCGCCAGCACCCCACACAGCCCCACCACGACCCCGGTCTCCTCCGGCAGACGCCGACCACGCGAACCCGCACCCGACGACCACCCGGCGAGCACCGGCAACCCGGCAGCGGGCCCTCGCCGCACGCACGCCGCGGCCGCAGCGTGCGCACCTGGTCGAGGAACCGGTCGCCGGTCCCCACCCCGGCAGGGGCACGTGCCAGGCTCACCCCATGACGATGCGAATCAGCGTGGACCTGGAGAACATGACCTACGGCGAGCTCATCGAGTTCGCTCTCGCCGCCCGCGCAAGCGGCGTGGACCCCGCCACCCCCGTCACGCAGGTCCCCGCCGCCCAGGACGAGGACCTGATCGTCCGCTTCGAGATCGAGGTCGACAGCCTCACCGGCGAGGACTTCATCGAGATCTCTCCCACGGACGCCCGTCACTACGCCGGGATCATCGACAGCGTCCTCGACAACGACGGCGACGCCCGCGCCGAGCAGGGCGCCCTCACGAACCTCCGCGACGTGCTCCAGGGCCGCCCCGCCTGACCCCAGCCCGCACCAACCCCGGCGAGCGCCGGACCCTCAACACCAGCATCCCGCGCACGCCCACCCCGACGAGCGCCCGAGACCCGCGGCGAGCGCCGAACACCCGCCAGCACCCCGCACAGCCCCACCACGACCCTGATCCTGGCCACGACCCGACGCCGGAGCTACCCTCACCGCATGACCGACAACCCGGACACCCCCACCGAGGCCACCGACGCCGAGGCCGCGGCCGCCGCGCACGAGGCCCGGGCTGTCGAGAGCCTCGCGTTCGCCGACGCCGCGCTCGCCCTCGGCGGCCACCAGGTCACCGACCCCGTCCTCCTCGACATCACCGACCGCGCCGCGCGCGAGGAGATCACCGCCGAGGACGCCATCACCCAGATCCGCCGACACGTCCAACGCTGACACCGCGAGGACCCACCATGACCGACCCCGATACCCCGACCGATGCCCAGGTTCAGGAGCGCCTCGCGTTCGCGACGGCCGGCCTCGCGCTCGGCGGGCACGAGATCACCGACCCCGTCCTCCTCGACATCCTCGAACGCGCCGCCCAGCATCAGATCACCAGCGACGAGGCCATCGCCCAGATCCGGGCACACATCCAAGGCTGAACCGAACCGCACCGCTCGCCGGGCGGCCCCTCGTGCAGCGGCGATCAGGTGCCGCTGCCGCCACGAACAGCACTGGTCTGACCATTGTGTCGAGCGCCCCGTCCCGCGAACGTCCGGCATTCCGACCGTTCCGCCGGCGGCACCCCAGCCCGACGCACGCTTCACGAACCCTCGTCTCGCGTGCTCTTGCGACCTATGCTGTGGGCATGGGGCACATTCCAGTAGCTGTACCGAGATTTTGGTGGCGCGCGGATGCGGCTACTGTGCAGTTTTGGGCGAGCTCGAACCCGGATATCGACGACAACAAGATTCGTCACGCTGATGCCGACGAGCACAACTGGCAGGCCATTGCTGACGCTGTCGTTGCAGTCGGCAACGCTCTCGCTTCTCGCTCGTGGACTTTCGATGCGGATAGCCCTCTATACGCGGATCTTGATTTACCGGACTATCCGGGCGAACTGAGCCAGATCGAACAAGACATTGTTAGATCATGGTTCAACTACTGGGAGGCCGTCCGCTTCGACCCTTGGGATCTGCAGCCCGAGAATGGTCGCCACCGCCTATGGCGGACCCTACCCCACTTCGGCACGGCTCTTATACCCATATGCGGTAGCGCTCTCGGCTATGCCACCCCGGAGAACGTAGCTGCATTAGGGCCATCATGGCCTCAGGACTTTGCGCGTCAGCTTTACTTACTTCGCACCTCTTCCGCATTTGACGGCACTGACGCGGTAAATGTGCAGTTCGAAGCTTCCATGGTAGATGCGTCACAGGGTCGCCTACCGCCGCTGATGTAGCCCGCGCACTTACAACGCACTCACTCCTCCAGCAATACTCGTAACGCTAGCGAAGCAGGGTTGGTATCCAGATGCCGCCCCACGGGAGATTACTATGCGCAGCACAGATGCCCGCAGAATGATTGCTGCGGCTCAGCAGGTAGCAAAGGAAATAGAGGACTCACCTATAAGCCCCGAGGCCTGGCTGGAGGCCCGCTGGGCAGAGCTGAACGCGGAATACCCTCTGCGTCCGCTTCCCTGGCGTTGGGTCTCACGTCCTGGCATAGCTGCACCGTCCGCCCAGATAGGGATGATCGACCCCTCCAACGTCGTGTGTGTGGATCGCTCATCAGAATGGGGGTGGCTTAACAATCGCCCCGAGTCGTTCACACTAATTCTCGACCGGCTTCTTATTGCGGCACGGTCAGGTGACTGGGCGCGCTGGGTCATTGAGTGGGAACCTCCTGCCGATCGCGTATCTATGGAAGAGACCACGGCGCTTGGGCGAGTGATTTACAACGTCGGGCACGGCGGCCGGCATCGGACAATGATGGCGCGAGCTTTTCGCCTACCCGTTATGCCTTGCACTGTCCGCCGGCTCGAGACACCTCGCTCCGGCGACATCGTCAAAATACCTACTGGTGAGGATTTTGAGCGCTCTCATGCCTCCGCCCTGGTCTCACACGGCTTCGTCACCAATCAGACTTACCGAGGCGGCATGTGGGAAGCACGCGTCCTAGTAAGTTTGGACGTGCCCTGGTTATACGACCCGCCTGCGCGTGTGGAGACGTCTGCTCAGCTTTTCGAGTCTGTGCATCCCGGCATCCTCGAGGAGAACCAGTTGTCCCGGATGCTGGACTATCGGCAGTGGGAGAACCGATTCGATCCTTCGCGCCCCCCTGCCCCAGGCTTGCGCGACAAGTGGTACCGACTGAAGCGGCTATACCGCCCTCTGTAACGGCGCCCACAGCACCCCTCGATTACCTCAGCCCCAACCGCTTGCCTCGAACGCGGCACCAGCGCCGGCGGGCACGCTCGTCGCTGTCCGCCGGAGAGGCACACTTAAGGGGGTTGACACCTTTACCGTACATGCGTAGGTTCGTAGATGTCAGATCTACCGAGCCTCCGGAGGCCACCATGCCATCGCTGTCCGCCCACACCGCCCTCTGGGGCATCTCACCCGACCACTACTCACCCCTGATCGAGCAGGTCACGCCGACCACGCCCATGTCGGCGCCGCTCGACGACGTCGTTGAACGTTTCGCCCGTGTCGTCTGGACGCACATCGGGGCTCCTGGTGACACCGTCGCGGGAAGCCTCGTCCAGCACCTCGGTGCAACCACCGCGCTCACTGCCGTCGTCGAGCAGTGGCCCCTACGGCTCATGCGTTCCGCGTTGGAGGACGGCGAGGAACCCGGTCCCGTCCTGGATCTTCACGCACTGGCAGCCCAGCTGCGTGCCTGGCGGGAGCGATTTATCGTGGACGACGTCTTTCGCTCCCTCCGCACAGCCGCAGAGTGCGGTGCAACCGTGCTGATCCCCTCGGACCCACAGTGGCCCCGCGGTCTCGCCGACCTTGGCCCTGAGATGCCCTATGCGCTGTGGGTGCGTGGGCACACGGACCGGATGATCCGCCTCGAGAGATCTCTCGCCGTGATCGGCGCCCGAGCCGCCACGGTGTACGGGTCGGCTGTGACGTCCGAGTCCGTATCGGAACTCGTGCGCGAAGGTATCGCCATCGTGAACAGCGGCAGCTTCGGAATTGACGGTGCTGCCCTACGGGCTGCCGTCGGCAGCACGGGCAGCGCGTTTGCGGTCATCTCCAGCGGCGTGGACGTCACCTACCCGCATGCGCACGCGGAGCTCTTCGAGGACGTAATCGAGACCGGTGCAGTCGTCACGGAACGCCCGCCCCACACGGCGCCGTCGCGGTGGTCCTTCCTGTCGCGCAATCGGATCTTGGCTGCCCTGTCCAGCGGGACGGTGCTGATGGAAGGCTCGCACCGATCCGGCGCACTCTTGACCGCTCAGCGGGCACTTCAGCTCGGACGCCCCGTCGGAGCCGTCCCCGGGCAGGTCGACTCCCCCTCCGCGGGAGGCTGCCTGACAATGATCCGCGACCATGGCGCCACCCTGGTCACAGGGCACGAGGACATGTCACGGCTGCTGCCGCCCTTCTAAGCAGGCAGGATCGGCGGCTCGGCGCGGACTCACCCGCCGTTATCCCTCCCCGCTGCGGCGGCAGCGACGTCCTCAACCGTCGAGCTCAACCGAATGACCGGCCACTTGGTTGCTGCACTCTCGCAGTAGCTCGCGGAGAGCGCCCTTCTCCACCGTCCACCGTCGGCCGTCGCGCACACCCGGCATCAGGTCGGCTCGGATCCAACCGGTGATCGCCTGTCGGCTCATCCTCAGCAGCTGCGCCACCTCGTCGACCGAGAGGATGTCGCCGTATGCATCAAGTGGATCCGGGTCGCGCGGACGCGGCGCGACGGGGCCGTTGGCCGTCGATTCCATCCACACGCGGACCTCTGCCCGGAACGCAAACCACGAGTGCCCGACCAGGTAGCCAGGTATCACCCCGTGCCGAAACCAGAGGCTCAACGTGGTCTGACGAATACGCAGCAACGTCTGAAGGTCACCCGATCGCAGGGTGACGGGCATGGCATCCCACACAGCCGGATCGGTCACGAACGCATGATATCGCCGATATGCGTGTGGAAATCTGGCGGTTCGCACCCCGTACGGTTATGGTAGGAGAACTGGCGTCCTAGCACGCGAAATCCGTATGGAAAGGCAAGTAGATGGCCCGCAAAGTAGTCACCACTCTCGTTGACGACATCGACGGCACGGAGATCGTGGACGGCACGGGCGAGACCGTCCCGTTCGCGCTCGATGGCGTGAACTACGAGATCGACCTCAGCGACGACAACGCGGACACGCTGCGGACAGTGCTTAAGGACTACATCGACAAGGGTCGCCGCGTCGGCCGCGCGACGACCGGGAAGCCCGGCACGCGCCGCTCGTCGAGCTCAGGCCCGAAGGGGGACCTCAGCGCCGCGCGGGAGTGGCTCCGTGAGCACGGCCACAAGGTCTCCGAGCGCGGACGGATCTCCGCGGATCTGCTCGAGGAGTACCGCGCGAACAACTAGCGCGAGCCGCACGCACGAGAGGGCCGACCCGCCATGGGTCGGCCCTCTCGTCGCCGCTGGCTCAGTCGGCGGCAGACGCCGCCGTGAGCCGGCAGATGGTCCGTGGGAGCAGGAGCCCGCCGGCGAGGATTACGGCCGCAAACGTCACACACGCGGCCGGCCACGGGACGGCGTCGTAGAGGATCCCCGCGGCGAGGCTGCCGAGGGCGGCCGCGAGGAGCGTGGTGGCCTCGTAGAGGCCCAGAGCGCGCCCGATGCGGGCAGTGCCGGCGGCCTCGGTGAGGGCGGCCTGCTCGATCGGCAGGATCGCGGCCAGCGCCAGCGCCGAGAGCACCCAGAGGACGGCGATTGTCACGGGATCCCGGGCGAGCGCCAGCCCACCCGCGAACGCGGCGCCGGCGATGGCCGCGGCAACGAGAACGGGCGTGCGTCCGAACCGGACCGTGAGCCGATGCATGTGTGGCGGGGCGACCGCGAGAGCGATCCCGCCCGGGAGCGACACCCACGCGATCGCGAGCGGCCCGAGCCCGAGCTCGCGCTGCAGGTGCAGCACCAGGAGCAGCCCGACAGCGCCCTCCGCGGTCCCGATGACCATCACCACGATCAGGAGCGGGCGCAGCCGGGTCGCGAGCTCGCGCACGACCACACGGCCGTCGCCGGCCGCCGGCACCGCTCGAGGGGCGTCGACGTCGCCACTCCCCCGCGCCGACGCCCGGCCACGGCTCGAGGCGAGGAGCCCGCCGGCGAGGAGCGCGCACCCCGCGGCCGCGGCGAAGGTGAGCGGGTAGCCGGCGACAGCAAGGAGCGCGATCGCCGGCGCGAGGACGACCCACGACCCGAGCTCCTCGGCCGACATGAGCCGGGCGAAGGCACCCGGATCCACCTGGTGCCGTGCGCCGGCGGTCGCGCGCAGCGCGACCCACAGGAACGCACCGCCGGCCCGAGAGACGAGCACGCCTGCGAGGACGACGTGGAAGGTGCCGGCGCTGGCGACGAGCGCGTAGCCAGCGCCGAGCACGAGGGCGGAGGCCGCTGCGATCGTGGTCCGGTCGTACCGGTCCGCGGCCACGCCGCCGAGCGGGCGGAGCAGGAACGACGTCGCGAGCCCCGCTGCGAGGAGGGCGCCGGTCTGCGCGGCCGTGAGGCCGAGGACGGCGCCGGCGAACAGGGGCAGGGCGAAGTCCACAACCTGCCCGGCGCCGCTGGCGAGCGTCACGCTCGACAGCAACTGCCGGGGGAAGCTCGCCTCGGCGGGCTGAGAGGCGGTCGGGTTGGTCGTCATGTTCTGGGCACTGTACCGCCGCGACGCAGCGGTGGCGTCTGTTCACGAATCGCTTGCCCGTCGGCGTCGTGAGTGTCAGCGACCGACGACGGGCCCCCAGCGGTACCCGCCATCGTGACGTTGGTGTCAGCGGGCGGTGCCGCTCGACTGACGGCTGCACGCCTCATGGCTTCCGAAGGCGATTAAGAAGTGCAGCGCGCCGAGGCCGATGGTGATTCCGGAGGAGCTGATGCAGCCTGTGGCGATGACGGCCACCAGGGCGATGGACAACCACGGAAGGGCACACGCGAGGTGGCGCCTTCGCACGACGCGACTGCCGATCACTCACTCGACGAGCCAGTCACTCACCGCGCGCGTTCATGACAAGCCGTTCGAAGAACTCGGCGTAGTGGGCGTCGTCGAGCAGCTCAGCATGCGGGCCGAGATGGATCTCCTGCCCGGCTCCCCCGACGAACAGCACGATGTCGGACGCCAGGATGGCGGACAAGCTGTGCGCGACGATGATGGTCGTGCGCCTCCCCGAACCGTTGCCCAAGGCATGGAGGAGAGCATGCTCGCTCTCGGCGTCCATCGACGCGGTCGGCTCGTCGAGCACGACGATACCCGGCTCGGAGACCAGGGCGCGCGCCGCCGCCACGCGCTGCCATTCCCCGATGGACAGCTGTTCGGCTCCCTCGAAGCGTCTGCCGAGCGGCGTGTGCAGGCCGTTCTTCAACCGGTTGAGACGATCCGACATCCGGACCTTCTCGGCGCTCCGGGACACGGCACCCTCATCGCCGATGTCCTCGATGTTGCCGAATGCGATGTTGTCGTAGGCGCTCAGCTCGAAGCGGACGTAGTCCTGGAACAGCACGCCGATCCCGTTGCGCAAAGAATCGCGATCGTACGCGGACGAGGGCAGCCCGTCGAATTCGATTTGACCGCGGTCCACCGCGTAGATGCCGAGCAGGAGCTTGACCAGGGTGGTCTTCCCGCCTCCGTTCGGGCCGACTATGGCGATCGTCTTGTTGGCGGGGAGCGTTAGATCGAGGGACGTGAAGATGGGAGTCTCGGTGGCGGGATAGGAGAAGTGGACATCACGGAACGTGATGCCCTCGGCCAAGACCTCTGGGAAGGGTTCGCCGCCATCCAAGGGTTTCTCGATCGGCGTGTCCACGAAGTCGAAGAGGTTCCGCGCGTACAGCGATGCCTGATATATGCCGGCAATTCCTCCCAGGGCTCCGATCGTGACCCCGTACAACGAGTTCATGCCCTGGATGAAGCCCGCCAGGTTGCCGACGGTCACGCTCCCGGCACCGCCGATGACGCTGTTGACGACCAACACAAGGGCGAGGATGGTGAAGCCCATGCCGAAGAGATCCGCGCCGGTGACTCCCGTCTGGCTCTGACGGAGCTGTCGGACGTCTTGCCGGAGCAGAGTCTGGAGCATGTTCGAAAAGCGGGCTCGTATGTGCCCACCTAGTCGGTAATGGGCGAGCTCCTTGTGCGACTGGTCGCTCATCGACAACGCCTGGAGGTAGTTGATCATGCGTCGTGATTCCGTCTGGTTGACGTCCAAAGACCAGCGGTGGCGCCCGAAGAGGGCGGCAACCCCCACGCCGGGGAGCGGGGACAGGAGCACGAGGATCGAGGCGAGTGGGTGCCACGAGAACAAGGACACCGAGATCGACACGATCGAAACGAACGCAGCGAGCGTGTCGATGGTCGTTTCCGGCAGGGAGGAGACGCGGTTACCCTGAATTTCGGAGAGCGCGCGTCGGATGCGGTTGTACTCGGCCGGGTCCTCGTAGTGCGATTGCGAGAGCCCGAGCCCTGTCGCGAGTGATTGCTTCGAGAAGGCCTGATCCGCCAGCAGTCCCGCGTGCGACATCAGGTACTGCGCGGCCGATGAGAGCAGGCGTTGCGCCACCTGGGCCGCGAACAGCCCGAAGAGGGGCAGGGCGACGGTGACGTACTCGATGCCCGCACCCGCCGCGGCGCCGTCCGCGACCGCATCCACGACCTCTGCCGTGAGGGCGATTTGCAGGCCCGGCACTACGGCGGCGATCCACGTCATGAGCGCCGCCAGGGCATAACGCCGGGGAGAGGTGCGCCATACCCTCCAGATGGCGCTAAGCATGGGAGCTCGCTTCCGCCAAGTGAGTCAAGCGGCCGCGCTGGCTCTGCAGGGCTCCTCGCCACACATCGAAGACCTCCCCGTCCGTCATCGAGCTGTGGTCGAGGACGCGATTGCAGGTCATGTGCCAGACGCTGCGGAGGATGCCTTCGCGATGCGCGTCGGCCAGGTCGTCCCAGCCCAGATCCCGGACGGAGCGCAGCAACGCACCGAACGCCCGCTCGCCCGACGCGGCCAGGTCACGGAGTCCCTCACCGATGGCGGGCGGATCGTGATCGGCTCCCGACGAGCTGGAGACGAGCGCGTGCAGCACGGCCCGGTTCTCGCGTAGGTATCTGGTGGACTTGGGATTCCTTTCCGCGCCGACGTCGCCGTTCCTGACGAACGCGAGCCGCTCCTCCAGGGTGTCGAACACCGTGCGTGCGTAGGCATCGAGCATTGCGACCGCGACCGCCATATCGTCGAGCTCCGTGATCGTCCGGAGCGCTGCCAGGTACGCCGAGGCTTCCTTCGCGAAGAACGTCTCGAAGCACGTGAACATCGCCGCACCGCCGTACCGACCCCTCTCCGGGCGGTATGGCACCTCGAGCACGTCTCGGAAGAGCCCCTCGGTCGCCGGGGTTCCCACCAGGCCCGGAGAGCCTGCGTGAGCGCGGCCCGGTCTTCGCCGACATGCACCCGGATCCGGAGGTGGGGCCGCGGATCCTGGTACTGCACGAAGTACCACCGCGATTGCGGGGACCCGCGAAGCAGTTGGCCGAGCACCTCGTCGAGCTCGAGCAGCGTCCGCCTGTGCTGCGCGGCCGGCTCGTACACCTGCAGCGAGAGCCACTCGTCGTCGACCTGCAGGGGATCGTCGATGAAGTGCGGCTCATGCACGGCCGACCAGGATGGCGACGCGTGGTGATCCAAGCTCGCGTGGGCTCCGCGATCGCCGCCGCCCGGGACCTCGGCGAGCGCGATGGGCACCACGACCTCGGTGACCAGGCCCTCCCCGACTGTGTTGGCGCTCCGCAACTGGTCCGGACTCGGCAGGACCTCCTGGAACCGCAGGTGCTTGCGGGTCCTCAGCTCGCCCAGGATGTGGATCACGGCGAAGTCGTTGTCCAGGTTGAGCAGGAGGCGGTTGTCCTCTTCAACTTCGTAGACGAGGTCCGGCACCTGCCAGGTCTGACGCCAGGCATCGACGAGCTCCCGAGCGACCTTCGCGTCGGTGGTGTCGATGTCGGCCTTGGGTAGCGTCCACTCGCCTGCCCGCAGCACCACGCCCCGCCGGACGACGCGGGGGAGCCGCAGGCTCCCCTCGAACGTTCCCCAGGAGAATCCGCCGAGGGGGCGTCGGGAGTGGTCGGAGAGCACGGTGAGCAGCCGCGCGACGGGGTTCGACAGCTCCGGGTTGAGGACATGCGATCGCCGGATGGTGATCTCCCTTCCGAGCGTCCGCGACCAGAGGAGGAGCCTGTCGTAGTCGGAGGTCACGTGCACGTCGCTGATGTCGAGGGAGAGGCCCTCAGCGTCCGTCTGTCCGCCGTTGACGACGATCCTCGTGTCGGTGAGGCTGGGCGTCACGGACACGTTCGCGCCGCGCGCCGCCTGGGGAAAGTCGACCATTTGCGTCGGGACGGCCGCCTCGGGAGAGGGCGTCATCGCGAGGGCGCGGAGGGAGTCTCTGACCTCGTGCGTGAGGACATGCGCGAATCTGCCGAAAGTGCTCCCTCCTTCGGCGACCGATGCGCTGTTCAGGACGATCAGGTCCTCCCCGTCGCCCTCGTGGTGTCGGCCCACCTGCGCGAAGACGTCGATCGCATGCACCGGAGTCCGTGCGGCTCCCTGCGAGCCGACGGCGACGCGCATGCGCTCCTCGAGTGCCTCGGTGATCTCGACGATCAGGGCGCCCTCCTGCAGCCCGCGCATCAGGACATCCGACAAGACGGATTCGTATGCCGTCAGTCGCCCCGGCTGGGAGGGGACCTCGAGGGGCGAGGCGATGTACTCGTCCACCGAGCCCAAGCCCACGTGCCCGTCGACCAGGTCAGCGATGCGAACCGCGCCGCCGAACCCGTAGCGATCGAGGAACTGCGCGTGATACGCCCGCAGGGGGTACTCGTTCGCGATGTCGCCTTCGCCAGATGCCGGGGCGACGGCTTGCATGAACGTGGCCGCATCGGCAATGCGGTCGGCCGTGCCCCGGGACAGTGGCAGGTGGTGCGTCGGCGTGGTCAGGTGCAGGTCGATGGGCGCTCGGTTCGACTCGGAGGGGAATAGGAGCGTCGCTCGTTCCAGGTGCTGGCCGATCTCGTCCACCGACTCGGCGCGGGCTGTCCAGACGAGCTGCCGCAGCATGTCGGAGGTGCGATCCGGGAGGCCTCGGAGGAAGCGATCCGGCCGGTACCCGGCGTACACGAGGCTCGGCGTGTCGTTTGGGATCATGAAGCCGAGCTTCACGAGGTTGGTCAGCAGGGCGTCGAGGACGGCGGTCGACGCGCGTCCTTCGTAGTGATCACGCAGTTCGGTGCGCAAGCCGTCCAGGGTGATGCCGTCTGCCGCTCGCTCGAGCGCGAGGAGCGCCGCGGGGGCGGCTTTGATCGATAGGTCGACGCCTGCATCGGTCGCTCCCATCGCGAAGGGGGCGGGCAGCGTCACGCGCCCGTGGGCCACTCGTCGGAGCGCATTGCTCCTCACCAGCGCATCCGGTGGAAGGGCCAGGACCTCCTTCCTGTGGAGGCTGTCGATGAGGGCCATGTCCGGTCGAGAGTGCACGATGACCGCGGCGGGGTCGACGGTGTCGGAATCGACGGCGTGTTCGGGGTCGGCGAGGGGGCCGGCGGAGGTCGCGGCGAATAGGCCGAACGGGGTGGGCCTCGAGCGCGATCGGATGATGTAGCGCAACAGGCTGCGTGCCTTGCCGGATTCGGCGATGTCCAGTTGCTTTGGGCTCGCGCTCCTGTACCACGACGACAGCCCAGGCGAGGCGTAGTCGATGGCCACCTCGAGGTGAGGATCGATGAGGGATCGCAGCGCCTCTGCGTCGATGACGGATGCGTAGGCGTCGATGAGGGGCTTGAGGGGGCTCAGGGTCGTGCGCGTCATGGAGAAGCCGGCGGGCTCGTACCGGTAGCGCGTAGTGGGCTCATTCATTGGGTGCTCCGGTGAAGTAGCGGTGCCAGATCGGGTGGGCGTCGCGGGTTCGTCCTGCGATCGTGGCCAGGGTGCCGGCAGCGCCCATCAGGAAGGTGGGGTCGTGAAGGGGCCGTCCGTCGAGGCCCGCGCTCACGATGCCGAAGGGCGCATCGGCATCGATGCTCTGCAGGATCCGACTCACGAGCAGCGCGTCGTTGGCGGCCCAGCGTGTCGACGGCACCGTCGTGCCGCCGGACGTCAAGGAATGCAGGACCAACATGCCGGCTGCGCCGTGACACAGGGATGAGTCGGTCGTCGGCGTGCTGATGAACGCCTCGACGTTCGACTCGATGGAGGCTTGCATGGCGGACGCCGAGCTCTCGTCGTCGAGGAGCTCGGCGATGCGGAGGAGGGCGACGGCTGGTCCGCTGCTCCCGAAGCACCAAGCGCACACCGACCCCGTCGAGGGCATCGTCACGGAGCCGTGCACCTCCAGTCCACGTGGCCACTGCAGGCATCCGCTCGGGTCGGGGACGGCCGTGTCGAGCAACCAGTCCCTCATCCGGCGGAGCTGATCGATGACGACTGGCTGTGCCCCGAAGCGCTTCGCGGCCGACGCCAGGGCCAGTGCGATGCCCGCTACGCCGTGTGCGGTGCCGAGATCGACGAAGTCGCCGGTCGAGAGCGCTTCGTACGTGCTCCCCGGCATGAAGTAGCGCCTGTCGACCGTGAAGGCCTCTGTCACCGAAGTGCCCGCCTGCAGCAGGTCGGCGAGGACGTCCATGAGCCCGGACGCGACAGCCCTGTCGTCGGGACCGCACACGGCTCGGGGGATGGCGGAGAGGTAGAGGAGCTGTCCGGCTGTCCCGGAGATGACGTCGTGCGGGCTCCCGTCGGCGAAGCCACTTCCAGGAGGAGGCGTGCCGGCTCCCAGCTGCGTGACGACGACCTGATGGAATCGTCTGGCGGAGGGAAGGAGCCGTTCGTCGACGATGGAGCGTTCCGCCATGGCAGCCGCCAGGCCGGCAGCTCCGTCGAAGAGCCCCAGGGAGGTGAAGGGGGCGGTGTTGCTCAGCTGCACCGCCGAGCGGAGATGCGCCATGGCCTCACGATCGAAGTCGATGCCGGTCGACAGGGTGGCCTCGAACAGTGCCATGGACACGCCGGCATGGCCGTCGCCGAGGTTGCGTCCGTCCCATGACATGCCTGCGTCGAGAGCGTCCGCGTCCGAGACGGCTGCGCGGATCACTGCATCGTCCGCGAGGCGTGTCGCGAGGATCTGCATCGCGTGCGTCGTGTCCGTGTTCATGGGTTTCGAAGCGGAGAGGGGTGTTCCGGTCATGTGCGCCGGAACACCCCACGGGCTTCGTGTCAGCAGCGACCCGACGTCTGCGTGGAGCCGCAGGCGGTGGTGGTGATGATCGTCCTGCACACCTTGACGGTCAGCTTGAATGTGAGCCCGAAGACGGGCGTCGTCTGCGGGGATGCATTCCCGCTGGACGCGCCGACCTTGGGGTCGAGATCGAATTCGGATGAGATGTCAGACATACTCTTGCCTCTCGTTAGTTCCATCGGAGCGAGCCCGTTGCGAATGTTAATTCTGGACTCAGTCTCGACTGTTGCAGGGAATCGTGCCGAGGGGCAATGCCGCAATGATGATTGCCCCCTATTTTGGGGCGGGATTATGAATCTCAGGGGCGGGGTCGCGAAAGCTCGCCGAAGCTGCTGGCGAGAGAAACGAGCGGATTCTTAGCGCGTTGGTAGCTGTACGAGCGCGCGTGCATCTCGAGTCTTCCAGCGGTCCGAGCGGGAAGGTCGCCACCGCGGCCATTCACCGGTGCGGAGGCCCTGCCGGACTACCGGTACGCGCGCATCCCCACCGTGTCGATGAACGCCGATCCGCTCCCAGCCTGAGTCGCCATGCGGACGAGAACGGACGAGGCGATCGCCGTCGCGGCGACTGCGGTCAGAACGGCGGCCGCAACGCCCATCGGGGAATGCGCAAGGACGACCCCCGCGCCGAATGCCGCCAGTTCGAGCGCGTAAAGCAGGTAGATCCACTGCCGTCCCGGCATCGCGTCCTGACTGGTCGCACGCACGAGGGTCCTCTTCACGCCCACACGCAGGGCAATTCGCGCAAGGGACGACAGCGCGAGGATTCCGAGCCCGAGGAGCGCGGTGGCGGGGGTTCCGATATCCGTCACGATCAATGCGAAGAGGACGACGCCCCCCGTCGCGATGCCATCCGCCAGTGCTTGACCTGCTATCAGGCCAAGACCGCGGCGTTCCCCTGTGATCGATGGACTAGCTCTTCCTTGAATTTCCCCCATTGGGGAATGGTATCAGGTGAGCGCGCGACCGAAGGAATGTCGCGGAACGCTGGCGGTGGAGCTGACGAGATGATAGGGGCGGCATGCGGGAGGTGGCGCGTCACGCCCGGCATCGCGCGGGCCTCCGAAACCACACGCTCGTCATCGGTCGGCGTGCGCAGCACGAAGGCGGTCTCGGCAAGGGCTGCCCACCTATCGATGGTCGTCGCGGGGTCCGGGCCTCGACAGGCCGGCTTGCCAGCATGGTCCGTGCCCGTCGACGAGTCCCGCCGCATTGGCCCCTAGACAAAGCGCTAGAACTCGGGAGCGTGCTCGCTTGTCGTTGGTGGCCCATACGCTCTCCGACGAGTGTGGCCGGATGCTCCTACATCGACTCGATCGACGAAGGAGGCCACCCGGTGAACAAGGTGAAGGGCGACGTCACGCGCCTGGTGCGCGACGTCGAGACTCACCCATGGGCGCACCCGGAGGCTGGCTACTGGCGCGTCCAGGTCGAGGGGCACCCCGTGCTCGGCTACGTCATGCGGATGCGTATGGAGCTCGGTGACCCCTTCACGTACGAGATCTACGGCGATGCCCGCAACGATCGGGGACAGCGGATCTGGATCCATCGCGAAGCGTCCCTAAACGCGGCCGTGGCATGGATGATGCAGCGCTCCGACCGACTGGTCGCGTTCGCGGCGCGCTACGCGACGACCGAGGTCCACGGCGGGCCAGTAGCTGGCGCTTAGGCGAGGGGTCGGACGTAGAGGACGACGTGCCCGTCCGGGATGCGCTGCTGCAGCTGCTCGACGGCCACCCACGGGGACAGAGCTTCGGGCGTGACGACCGTGGCGCTGCTCTCCGTACGGAGACGATCCGCGAGCTCGTAGCTCGTGTACCCAGTATCCGCCGGCCCAAACCTCACCCCGTGCAGAGCGGCCCGCGAAGGGGGCGAGGACGCCCGAAGAAGAAGAGCGGAAGGCTCGGACATGATCGAGGTCATAATCCTCGGTTCGCTGTACACCTCAGGTTGACAGCGACGAGGGCCTGTCATAGCTTTGACGCATTGCTCCCCACCGTCCTCCGGGCCTGGTGGGGCTTTTTCGTATCCGGGGGACCCATGGCAACGGCGCATCTGTTCATCGACTACCAGAACCTGCACTTCTCCGCGTGGGAGACCTTCACCAGCTACGGCTCGGCGGTCTACGACTCGCTCATCCACCCGGGCAAGTTCGGCGACCAGGTCCTCGCCGCGCGCGCCGCTCGGAACTTCCCCGAGCTGGAGCTCACGAAGATCCACGTCTACCGCGGACTGCCCTCCCGCAAGCGCGAGCCGGGCCAGCACGCTCGAGTGCAGCGTCAGGCATCGAACTGGACCCGAGACCCCCGGGTTGTGATGAGCCTGCGGGCGCTCAAGTACCCCCGTGACTGGCCCGACGAGCCGTCGCAGGAGAAGGGCATCGACGTGCTTCTGGCGATCCAGGTCGTGCAGGCGTCGATCGAGTCGGCCGCGGACACCCTGATCGTCTCGACGCGCGACACCGACATCCTCCCTGCGCTCGAGCTCGTCCAGAGCACGGGCAACACGGCGCTCGAGCTGGCGACGTGGAAGGGCCAGTCGGAGCTGAAGATGTCCCCGCAGCCGAAGAGCGTGTCGCTGGACAAACCGTTCTACATGCGGAGCCGCGACACCGCGAACTACTCCTGACTCCTCACCGCCGGACGCCGCGAACGCCAGTCAGTCCGCGTCGCCGAACCCGACGTCGCCGGGCGCCCGGTGGATCGGGAAGCGGCGCTTGAGGGGCGGCACGCGCCGGGACTGTCGAGCAGCCGCTTCGACCTCGGGGGCGAGCCGGCTCGGCCTCGTCCGCAGCTGGTCGACCACAACGTCGGGGACGGGCACGCCTGCGGTCACGATCCGGCGGTTGCACGTCGTCAGCTCATCGACGCTCTGAGCGGCGGTGAGGCTTCGGCGGTTGGACTTCGCGCCCTTCCAGGCAGCCGATTGCTCGATACCAGGGAAGGCCAGGGGATCGATGCACGCCGCCAGGTCGTCCACTCCAGCCGCGATCATCTGTGCGCGAACGTGCGCCATCCAGGAGCGCTCGCTCACCAGCAGCAGCATCTCATTGAGGATGAAGATCCCGCCGGCCTCGGCGGCGCTCTGGCGTGCGGCCTCGCAGAAGCGGCGCCACTCCTCTTCGGTGAACAGGCCTGGCCGGTTCGCAGTCATGGGGTCTACCTCTCGGGTCGTGCGGCGGGGGTCCCGTCGCGGTCGTTGGCTTCCCGCAGCTGCGCGGCGCGAATGGCACGGCGGCCACCCCAGGCGACCGCAACGACGGCGGCTCCCCCGAACACGGCGTTGATGGCGAGGCCCACCCAACCGTCGCTGTTGATGACGCGGGCCGTGAGGTTGAACCCGAGGCCGAGCAGCACCACGCCGAGCATCCTGATGATGCGCTTGATCTCGGCGGTACTGCGAGCGCGGGCAAGGTCGGTGCGCATGAGTAGCACGACGCTCACCAGGAAGAGGACGGAGCCGGCGATGACGAGAACGCTGGCGATGGGATTGGCGTAGGGCATGGGGATCCTCGTGGTCAGTGGCAGGTGTCGAGGGTGTGGTCGATCGCGGTGCGGTCGGCGTCGTCGATCATGAGCGCGTAGGTGTGGAGCACGTAGGCGAAGCGGGTGACGTAGAGGCAGTCGTAGCCGGCGGCCGGTGGGAGCCAGGTTGCGGGGCCCTGGTCGGACTTGGAGCCGTTGGTGGGGCCGTCGACAGCCTGGAGGTTGTTGAGGTCGGTGGCGAGCTGTTCCCGGTGGTCTTGGGTCCAGGCGGCGGCGCCGTGCTGCCAGGCCCAGCCGAGGGGCACGAGGTGGTCGATCTGCACGGCGGCGCTCGTGCGCGGCCCGCGGACGAAGTCGATGCTGCGGCCGGTGTAGGCGTCATCGAGGTGGCCGGTGGCGATGGCGCAGCCGGGGTTGTCCGCGGTGTAGGTGGTCGCGGTCAAGTCGCGGGCGAGGACGTCGTTGCGCTGGTCGCAGCCGTTGTGGTCGGTGTCGGCCCAGGAGGGGCCGTACGCGGCCCTGTCGTAGGGCGCTGTGGCTGCGTGCGTGTCTGCGGGGATCCCGTCGACGAGGGCTCGCGCCGCGGCCGGGTCGACGGCGCCGTCGTGCAGGAGCCCGGCCGCCGTGAGGGCGTCGGCCACGGGCCCACTCGAGGCGGTCGCCTGCGTCCGGGAGGTGGCTGACGCCGGGGCGTCGGCTGGTGCGTGCGGGAACGTCTTGTGGACGCCGTACCAGCCCCCCGCGAGGCCAGCGAGGCCGAGCAGCGCCGCGGTGACCAAGTAGGCACGTCGGGTTCGGTTTCTCATCGCTTCTCCTCGATTCGGTGGGGGCGATCAAGGTCGGCCCGGTCGGGCTCGGCAGACCGCGGGACGATCGGGACGCGCACGAAGTAGACACGGTCGAAGATCGTGCTGATCCCGAGCTCGGCGTAGTGCCGGTCACCGGAGACGTCCGTGACGCACTGGCGCCCGTTCTCGAACGACCGGTAGCGACCGGTGCTGTAGACCCCCCCCCGGCGGCGCCACTGGCGGACAGCGACTTCGGGAGACGTCCAGCCATGCCGGTCGATGACGGACTGGTCGTCCACCGTCTCGACGCCATCGATGACGAAGCCAGCGACCTGGATCATGAGCAGTTGAGTGTCCACGTGTCTCCTCGGGGTGAGTAGATCTGACATATACGAACCTACCCGGCGACCGTGGCAAGTGTCAACCCCCTAAAGTCCTCGGCAGATCGCTCAGCTCCGGGCGTCGGGGTTCGGGTCGCTGCCGCGGGCGGCGGCGAGCCCGTCCTGGTATCCGCGCTGCTCGGCGTCGCGGACGGCGAGTTCGAGGTTCGACTGGAGACCGTTGATGAGGCGCAGGTACTCGCGGTGCTTGGCGACCCTGGTGAACTTGCGGGCGATGGCGAGCAGGGCGCCGAGAGCCAGGCCAGGCACGACCGACCACCACATGGCCGCCTGAACCGCCTCGGAGGTGATGCCGGCCGGGGAGATGAGGACCAGGTAGGCGAGCGCGATCGGCATGATGAAGAAGGCCAGGACCATGCCCATGCCGACGGCACGGAAGACGACACCCTCGAAGCTCATGGGCTCCGGTGGCTTCGGCACGCCCAGGTAGGAGTTCGCCCTCTCGTACTCGCGGCGCTCGCGCACCTGCACCGCCTTCCACACGAGGAACGCGATCAGCCAGGCGGGGACGATGACGGCGAGGGCAGGCTCCCCGGCCTGGGGAACCAGCAGGCCCAGCGTGCATGCCTCGAGAACCCCGGCGAGGCCGAGCAGGTTGATGAGGTACTCGGCACGCTGCAGGCGATTGGGTCCCACGCGGCGCGCGTTCCACACGGCGCCTGCGACCGCCAAGGCGGCCACGATGACGGCGAACGCCACCATGCCCCAGGTCGCATCGCCTAGCTGTAGTTCCTCGGGAGGTTGTGAACGCGTGAGCGGATAGCGAAGACCTCCGGGACGATGTGAGTTACCAAGCACACGTCATCACCGGAGGTCTTCGTGACTCACGCTAACGCCCCGTTCACTCCCGCGGGCAGGGTTCGGCTTGCCCGGTTGATCATCGAGGACGGGTGGCCGGTCCGGCGTGCGGCGGAGAGGTTCCAGTGCTCGCCGGCGACGGCGTCGAGATGGGCTCGCCGGTATCGGGCCGGGTTGCCGATGACGGACCGCTCATCCCGCCCGCACCGGCAACCGACCCGCACGAGTCAGCGTCGGGAGCGGCGGATCATCGCGCTGAGATTCACTCGCCGGTGGGGCCCGCACCGCATCAGCTACCACCTGCGTATCCCCCGTTCCACGGTCGAGCGGGTCCTCCGTCGCTACCGGATGCCGTTGCTCACGCACCTGGATTCCGCGACGGGACTCCCCGTCCGACGCTCGCCCGCGCGACGTTACGAGCACTCCTCACCGGGAGATCTGGTCCACGTCGACATCAAGAAGCTCGGCCGCATCCCGGACGGCGGCGGGCACCGAGTCCTCGGCAGAGCGGCCGGCCGGAAGAACACTCCCCGGACCGGGCGGGGATACGCGTTCCTGCACCACGCCGTGGATGACCACTCCCGACTGGCGTACTCCGAGATCCTCACCGACGAGCGCAAGGAGACCGCTGCCGCGTTCTGGGCCCGCGCGAACGCGTTCTTCACCGCCGCGGGCATCACCGTGATCCGTGTCCTGACGGACAACGGCTCCTGCTACCGCTCCCACGCCTTCACCGAGGCGCTCGGATCGATCACGCACAAACGCACCCGCCCCTACCGGCCCCAGACCAACGGGAAGGTCGAGCGCTTCAACCGCACCCTCGCCACCGAGTGGGCCTACGCCCATCCCTATCGCACCGACGAGGCCCGCGCCGCGACCTACCCTGCCTGGCTGCATCACTACAACCACCACCGCCCCCACACCGGCATCGGCGGACTCACGCCCGCCGAACGCGTTCACAACCTCACTGGGAACTACACCTAGCCCGCTTGCGCCCGGAGCCACGGCGAGCGCCGTGGTGGCGTGCGTGGTGTGGGTGAGCAGGTCAGGGGTGCTCGATGTGGCGTTCATGCCGGTCATGGTAGTTCGGAGCTGGTTCTGTGCGAGCAGCAACTACAGGTGCGATGCGTGGGAGTCGGCCGCGACCTAAGGGGGTTGACACCCGGGGTGTGCATGGGTAGTTTTGTAGATGTCAGATCTACTCACTTGGAGGCCCTATGACTTACACCCACCCTGCCGTCACCGCCGCTGCTGATGCCGCCGATCTGCTCTCGATGTTCGTCAACGGAGGTGACGCCGAGTCCTTCTGGGAGGCCCTGAACTTCCAGGACGCGCTGATCTTCGCGGAGCTGCCCGCCGCCCTTGGCGACTTCCGCGCTGCCGAGGGCGTGATGGGCGAGTGGCAGCGCCACGACCCGGAGCACGATGAGCACGCGGCCGCGCTGGCCGCGGTGAAGAGCTGCTACGCCGCGGACATGTCCGCCCGGGGCGCTGTCGTGATCACGGTCACCGTTCCCGGGGTGAAGACGATGACGTTCCCGGTGGCGGCGGAGGACTGCATCGTCGAGAACGACGCGCCTGAGGCGTTCATCTTGAGCGCTGCCCAGGCCTTCGAGGTCCTCGAGGCCTGGATGAGCGACACGGACGGCGACACCCGCAGCTGGACGATCCCGGGGGCCGACGACTGCCACGACTACCTGCTAGCGACGGCCAGCCACGGCCAGATCAGCTTCGCCGAGTGGCCGCAGCACGAGACCGCGGGACGCGTCGGCGGCTACTCCACGGCCGACTTCCCGCTTGAGCTCGTGATCGCCAGGGTTGCCGCGTGAGGCCTGGGGGTGGGGCCCACATCGCTCCACCCCCGACAGCCGCCCCCGCAGGCAGGCCCCGGGGTGGTATAGCTCGGCGTGCACTTCCCCACCGCATAGCGAAGGAGACCTCATGAAGAGCTACGACATGGAGGGCGTCACGGTCCTCGCCACGAGCGATGCGTACGACAACTCTCCGCGCGTCGACGTGCTCCTCGCGCACCCGGACGACGCCGAAGGCACCCCGCCTGTCTACCTGTCGCTTTCCCCCGAGGAGGCGCGAGATCACGCACGCGATGTCGCGTCCGCCGCAGACGAGGCCGACCCGGGCAACGGCCCGACGGTGACGAACCCCAAGTCCCCGTATGAGTTCGACTCGATGGTGTTCCACATCCCGCTTCCCCTCCAGGGCGCCGAGGAGACGCACGCTGCTCTTCTCGCCCGCCAGGCGCAGCTGGACGCCCTCGCGGGCACCGGTTGGAGGCTCGGGGGCACACGCGTCATCACGGGTGGGGAGACCCTCACGTTCTTGGACTCGTTCTCCCGCCTCACACCCGACCAGATCGGCTGGCACTGATGCGCGGGCCGCATCGCCAGACCACGCCGCGCCTTCCACAGCACCCGCAACCGCCGCACTAAAGGGGGTTGACACTTCGCCCGTGCGTGGGTAGTTTTATATATGTCAGATCTACTCGCCAGGAGGACACCATGAGCAGCTACCACGCCGACGACATCACGATCATCGCCGCCCTCGACGACGACAACGACACCCCTTGGGTCGACGTCCTCCTCGCCACCCCGACCGACGACGGCATCGAGCGGAACACCACCGGCACGATCTCCCTCTCCCCCAGCGAGGCCCGCACCCACGGCCACGACCTGATCGCCGCCGCGGACGACATCGAACGATGTGAGGCCGCCCCCGCGGCGAGCGCCGTCACTCCCGCCGCCTGGGAGTTCGACACGATCGTCACCCGCCTGCACCTCTCGCCCAACGACGGCGCCCAGCTGCACGCGGCGCTCGCCGACCGCGCCTCCCAGCTCGAGCAGCTGATCCGCAGTGGTTGGGCCCTCGCCGGAACCGCCTGCGGCACCAGCGAGGATGTCACCACCCTGATCGACAGCCTGCAGCGCTTCGCTCCCGTAGCCGAGTGATCCACTACCCCGCCCGCGAGACGAAGGCAACGCCATGACGACGCATCTCACGCCCCCGCAGCTAGCCCGCATGCAGGCCCTTCTCGATGCCACCACTGACCTGCCGTGGTTCCGCGACTGGGCGGAGGTCCATGACGCCGACCTCGCCCCCGGCAGCGGCGCCGTGGTCTTCGACAGCTTCCTCCCGGCCGATGCCGAGTTCATCGCTACCGCCCGAGAGCACATCCGCGCTCTCCTGGCCGAAGTGCACCGTCAGGCGGCCGAGCTGGCAGACCTCCGGACGCGGGAGCTGGCTCCCCACGACGCGCAGAACGCGCTGAACTGGCGCCGGGAGATGACAGAGGGCGTCGTTACCGAACTGCACGGGCCAGACGCCGAGGCCACTGTGGCACGCCTGGAGGACATCGTCGACGGCCGAACCCCCGCGACGACGCCCCCAGCCTCAGCCGCTGAACCCGATACGGAGCCCTCGGCCTCCGAGACCTTGCGCGAGGTCCTCATCGACCACGTGCGCGTCGAGACAGGCCGGATGGACGAACGCGACGAGGAAGTCGTCGACCTCCTCCAGACCTGGTTCCGGCCCGACACCACAGGCTCCAGCGTCGGACCCGCCGCACGCGCCCGCATCATCCGCCAACGAGACAAGGCGCTCGCCGACCTTGCCTACCGCGCTGCGCGAGCGGTATCTGGCTCCCCGAACGGGCAGCGACTCGTAGATCACGATGTCGCCCTGATCGAGGCCGCCCTGGACGCGATCCAAGCGGCGCTGCAGATCACTGATCGGCCCTCCGGCGGGAACCCGACCACCGATGCCGTCCGCCTCAACGCGTACCTCAAGGGACGTGAGGTGGCACTGGATGAAGTGCGTACCGTGCTCACCCACGAGACTGTGCCGAGTGTCAGCGGGGACCGAGGCGAAGACGCCGCGAGGGCGGACGCATGACGCTGCAGACGCATGATCACACCGGCCCGCATTGCTGGTGCCTGGACCCGATGATGGTCGCTCTCGCCGACCCGGACGTCCGACCCGGCGCGCTCGTGAACGACGAGGAGAGCGGATCCGTGCCGCGGCCGACACCGTGCGCGACCTGCCCCTACCGGCAGAACGTCCCCTCCGGGCTCTGGGCCGCTGAGGAATACGAGAAGCTCCCCCGCTACGACCGCGACATCACCGCCCAGCCTCAGGCCGTGTTCATGTGCCACCAGCAGGAGGGCCACGTGTGCGCCGGCTGGCTCGGCCACCGCGACCCACGAGATCTCCTCGCCGTCCGGATGGGCATCATCACCGGCGAGCTGGATCCGGTGTGCGCGGACTATGCCACCGACGTGCCCCTGTTCCCCTCCGGCGCCGCCGCCGCAGCGCACGGCGCCCGCGACCTGGCCGCACCCGGCCCACGCGCACAGGACGCCATCGACAAGCTCACCACCATCGCCGACCGAACTGGGGCCAGCGGCTCGAGTCCCGGGCACACCGGCACCATGACCCAGATCGACCACCGCGAAACGAGACATGAGGAGGCTCCATCATGAAGATCGCCTACAACACGCTCAGCAGCAGCGACCGCGCTCGAGTCCGAGCCCTCACCGACGAGCGCGACGAGTTCCAAGCGCTGCAGCTCAAGTCCCTAGGTGGCGTCCTGATTGCCGCAGCCGTAGCGGGGGCGGGCTGGTGCTACTACAGCCTTCACCCCCTTCAGCCCCCCCGCCCCGCTGCTGGCCCTGGTCGTCCTGTTCGCGATGGGTGTCGGACCCGTCGCCTTCATCGGCACACTCGCCCCTTCGGTGGCGTTCGGGTACTTCGCGCACAAGGCCCAGAAGGAGATCCGGGCGATCGAGGACGGCAGCAGCCCCGTCGCTCCGCGCACCGGGACACCTCGCGAGCGTGCGGAAGGCCGTCGCCCGGAGGGTCAGGCGGCAGAGCGATGACCACCACCTCCCACATCGAGGCAGTCACCCGCCTCGCTCAGGACATCGTCACCGCGTCCTGGCCCAGCGGAGACACCTTCGGGTTCCCCGACTCCGTCATCGCCGACAGGCTCGCGCGGCATCTCGTCGCCGCCGGGTACTCCAAGCCGATCTCACCCGAGCCCCTGGGCGGACCCACTGACCCGGTGGAGGAGAGCAGCGTGCCTCATCAGCGCGCCGCCCGTGCCGCCTTCGAGCGGCTGTTCGACCCGATGGCGTGGGGTCCCGGATCCGAGGAGTTCGACGACATCAGGACGGTCCTCGCCTACCTCTCCGCCCCCGCACCGCTCGCCGCCGAGACACCCACACGGCCTGCGCTGCCCACGATCAACCGCAGAGAGGCGCGCGCCATGCTCGCCCCGTCCCGCACGAACCTGCGAGCGCGCGCCTCTGGGGAGGCCAAGCTCCGCCTCATCGGTGGGGTGCAGTCGTGAGCCGCTCGGCCAACCACATGGGGCCCGCCCTTCGGGCGATCATGGCCGACCACGATCGCGGCCCGCAGTACGCCCTCGTGGAGTGCATCGGAGACGACTTCACCTGCCCCGACAAGGAGCGGGTCGAGCAGAGCGCCACGATGACCGACGAGCAGATCATCGCCGTGCTCAACGAGCGTGGCTGGTCCGTCGGCCCGACCCTCTGCCCGACCCACCGAGAGAAAGAGACCCGATGAACGATCACACGGAGCCGGTGCTCCCGATCAACCCGACCGACGACGACATCCGCGAATGGCTCATGGAACGAGCCGACAACCTCCACCGTTGGGACGTTGTCCGCGCCGCGCACCAGGCGGGCGTCACCGCGGAGCGCGCACGAGCCGCCGCCGAGATGACCGTGGAGTGGGGCGTGCAGTACGAGGGCGCGTATGGAGACGAGGCCGGGCGAATCATCGAGCGAATCATGGGCATGGGAGACGAGGGGAAGCGTCTCGCCGATCAGTGGTTGAAGCGAGGGGGCGTTGTCTCCGATCCCGGAGATCACATCGTCCGCCGCGTCGCCGCTGGCCCGTGGGAGGCGCAGGGATGACCCCCCAGCAGCGTCCGTCGAAGCTCTACATGGTGTCGTACCGCGAAGTCGTGGTGTGCACGGTGTTGGTCGATGCTTCCTCCAAGAAGGAGGCCATCGCTCTCGTCCGTGACGGCGAGGGCGACAAGGTCGGCTTCGACGTCGACGACACCGTGCAGCGCACCCGCTTCGAGGCGCGGCTCGACGCCACGGAGCAGTCGGAAGCCCTCGTGACGCTCCGCGATGTCAGAGAGGGGGCCGGCTCGTGAGCGGCTATGCCCGTCTCCTCGATCGCCTCGCGTACGCCCGGGGTGAGCTGGCTCTCGCCGAGCAGGATGTCGAGAGGGCGAACGGTGCGCGCGAGCGCGCCCGCACCTACCGTGGCGGGCTGCTCAGCTACGGCGGCTCCGGTTCGCAAGCTGCGCATCGCCAAGTGCAGGGCGAGCTCGACAGGCTCCTCCGCGACGCCAAGGAGGCCCACGACCGCATGGAGCACTGGGGCTTCGAGGTGCGCCGGCTTGAGAACATGCTGGCCAAGCAGGAGCGCCCGCGCCTCACCCGCGACGACGTCCTCGGCGCCACCCACATCCGCACCCGCCTCGGCTGGCACGAAGTCGTGAGCGTGAACAGCACGACCGTCTCCGTCGCCACCGGCCACCCCTGGAACGACAGGTACCCCTTCGAGAAGATCCTCCAGACCGCGAAGCTCGAACAGAGGACGACCACATGAGCACCCCGCCCATCGACCCCGATCTCATCACGCAGCTCCGCGGCCGCGGCGAACCCGCCATCGTCGGCGCCACCAACGCCGCGCTCATGCACCAGGCCGCCGACGCCCTCCAAGCCGTCCACGACGAACGCACCAGGCCCATCGCCGGGCACGCCGACGTCGAGGAGGCCCTCCAGCGGCTCACCAACGCCGCCCACCGGAACACCGGCTACTACGTCCTCGACGTCGTCGCCGACGCCAAGACCATCCGACACGCCCTCACCTCGGCGCCCGCACCCGACGCCGACGTCGACGCGCTCGCAGCCATGCACGCCCGCGCCGACGCCGCCGACCAGGCACGAGCGGCGCACGACGCCGATCACACCGGAGCACTCGGGCCCTACCGCGCCCTCGTCGACGCGGTCGCCGCATCCCAGGACGACGTCCGGCCGCTCCTCGCCCTCGTCGACGCGCTCCGCGCTGACCTCGCCAATCTCCCCACACCGGCCGACGCCCGCGCCCTGAGCCAGGTGCTCCGGAGCTGGGCCGAAGACCACTACATCTCCCCCTGGGCGCACACCCGCCTGGCCGGACTCCTCACCGCCCTCGAACAGCAGAGCACCACCTCCACGGCAGCTCTCGTCGACGTCGCCGATGACGCGCACGAGGACGGCGACGACGAAGACGGTGACGACGAGCGGTTCTGCGGCGTCTGCGCTGCCGGCACGACCAGCCCCGAACACCTCAACAGCCCCTGCGGAGCAGACGACCGATGAGCACCCGCCCGGCACCCCCACGCCCACCGACCACCGCAGCGCCACCGCTGCCCGCTGGGCCCCAGGCCGCCACCGGCTAGCCTGGTTCACGGCACCCGGCTCACTGGTGTAGATCTGACAGTTTCGCCTCCCGAGCCGGGTGCCGTCCTCGTCCCCCCGCCCCGCACCTTCACCATGAGGACCCCATGACCACCGACCGCCTCACCGAACTCCGCGACCTCATCACGGCCACCGCCGCCGACATCGACACCCGCCGCAGCCAGCAGCGAGATCTCCTCCCCGCACTCCGCGCCACCCCCACACCGGCCACGGCGCTCGCCGAGGCCCTTGGGATCTCGCGGGCGGCGTTCTACAAGAACGGCTACAACGCGATCCAGCCGCTGCCTGGCGTCGTCGGAGATGCAGGCCCGGAGGAGCTGCTCGAGCGCCTCCGCAAGCTCACCGCCGAGCGTGTGGAGCTCGAGGCCACGATGACCGCCCTCCTCACCGAACGCAACGCGCTCATCGAGGCTGCGCTGGCAGCCGAAGACGGCCCGACGTGGGCCGAGATCCGCGAGCGAGCAGGAATCAGCGAACCCCGAATCTCTCACCTGAACCGGCGCACCTCCGCATAACGAGGATGACCCCAGCCTCTACAGGCTGGGGTCCTCGTCGTTGACGTCTCGCCGGGCGGGTATGCCGCCCGAAATCACTTCTCGGTCAGCTTCGCCGTGGTCGTGGGCTCACGTCGAGCGAACGTCACGGTGACGAACTTGCCGGACTTGGTGGCGCGGGCGGTCACTCCGCGCTTTTCGAGCCGCTTGGCCATCTTCGCCTGGACGGAACGTGCATGCTGCACGGCCTGATCGGTGTCCTTGTTCGTGCTCATCGGTTCTTCCTTCCCCAACGGCCTTCGCGCTTCGGCGGCTCCGCGTCCTCGCGCGCGTTGCGAGCATCTACGGCCGCCGATAGGGCGAAGCCTATTCGCTCATCATCCTCCGAGAGCCAGGGCATGTCACTCAGAGCATCCATCATTGCCAGCCCGATCTCACGTTCGGCCGCGCTGTCGCTCACGGCCTTCTCGATTGCCCAGGACCAGCGGGTCCAGCTCTGCTCGCGAGCGGCGAAGGCGCGCGTCACGCCCCTGGTCGAGATCCCATCGGCGATCGTAACGATGACGGCCACCAGCCCCACCACGCCCGCGATGACAGCCGCCCAGAACGTGGCCACGGCGCCGGGGTCCCAGCCGTCCATCATCGTGGCACCCGGCCCGAGCGGCTCGGAGCACCTACGGTCGTTCGTCGTGCGCGATCTCCGAAGCTGCGAATGGGTGCCATGGTCCCCATTCTGAGACCATCCGCAGACACCGCCCAACAAGTCAGCGCCTTGGCCAGCCGCCGCACCATCAGGGCAGGAACAGCACGTCGCTGGCGACGATCTGACCCGGCTCGGGGTAGTCGATGAGCCCGAGCGTGCGGAGAGCGCCGAGGTTGTTCCCGTAGCCACTGCTCTTGGGGGACACCCCTGCTTCGGCCGCCAGCGCCTCGCGGGCGATGGGGTGGGGGTGCGCGGTGATCAGGGCCTCGAGGATCCGCCAGTGTGCGGGCTTGGTGAGCTTCTGGATCTGCTGCTGCAGGAACGGGGTCTGTTCGCGGAGGGTCGGTGCGGTGCGGAGGTCGTCGAGTGCGGTCGGTGAGGTGTGGGCGCGTCCTGTCTCGGTGAGAGCGACGTAGCCGCCGGCGGGGTAGGCGATGTGGCCGGCGGTGCGGAGGGCGCCGAGGTTGTTGCCGTAGCCGCTGGAGCGCGGCGAGACGCCGGCGAAGAAGGCGAGCTGTGCTCGGGGGACGTTGTGGAGCCCTACGGCCTCGAGGACCGCGAGCGCGTCGAGCAGCCTCCGGTGCGCCGGCGTCAGGCCCTTCTCGTCCCCGGAGGGCTCCGCCGGCGCGTGGTCAGGCTCTGGGGCCGGGCGAGGAGCTGGTGCGGGCGAGATGGCCGCGGAGGGGCTGTCCGGGCGCCCGAGGGCCCCCGGCCGCGGGCCGCTGACGTCCGCGAGCGCGCCGGCGACCTGCTCGGCGGCCGCCTCGACGTCGGTTCGGACGCGGGTGCCCTGTTCGAGGAGGTCAGTGATCGTCTGCTCGAGGTGGGTCTCGTGGGAGCGAAGCCGCGCGACCGCCTCCTCGAGGGCGGTGCGGGCCTCGTCGAGGCGCCCCTGGGCCAGCTCGTCAACGACAGCCGGCAGGGGCGCAGGCGCGGGCGCGGGCGCGTCGACGGTGGCCCGTCTGGCGGCGGCGAGCGCCTGCTCGAGGTCGCGGACCTGCTTGGTGAGCTCGCGGGGGTCGGTGGCCTTCGCGCGTTCAACGGTCGCCGCGATCCGGGTACTGATGGCGTCCAGGTCGACCGCGGCGAGGGTCGTGGGGACGCGCGAGGCTGCGCCGCGCGTGCGGGTGGGTGAGGAATCGAAGGTGCGGGTGCCGCGGACCTGCACCTGCTTGAGGATCTTCTTCTCCGGGATCCACCACCAGCACTCGCCGTTCTCTAACGCGGGGAGGGAGGGGGCGATCTTCTCCCAGTCGTCGGCGGTTCCCTGCCCACGGACCCACTCGCGGATGGCGTCGCGGTCCTGTGGGGCGGTCACGCGCATGGCCACGAGCGCGTCGACTTGGGTGAGGACGTCCTTGTTGAGCGTCGCGGCGCGCTGGGACGCCATGGTGACTCCGATGCCCCGGTTCCGGCCGCGGCGGACGAGGTTCTCCATCGTCGCCAACAGGGGCGCGTCCTGGCCGCGGGGACGCTGCGGGGCGAAGAGGTCGGCCTCATCGATGATGACGTGCACGAGGGTGCGGTTACGGCGGTAGAGCCGGTCGAAGAACGCTGCGGCGAAGGCGCGCTCCTGCGTGCGGGAGTTGAACTCCGAGATGTCCAGGATCATCGATAGGCCGTCGTCGACGACGAGGTCCGCCATCAGCGCGCCCGCGGTGGATTCCAGAGGTGCATCGCCGTGCGCGCCGCCGAACACCGGGATCGGCAGCCCCTCTCGGTGCCCGTCGGCGCTCGAGCGCAGGCCCCAGAACACGCCCATCGGGTCCAGGATCACCGTCTGCACGTGCGCCTTGTGGAGCTCTTCGGCGAGGACCCGCGTTGCGTACGTCTTCCCGGCGCCACGCTTGCCGAGGAGCGCGATGCTCGCGCCGGCGACGTAGTCGGCGTCCAGGTGCAGGTCGTCGGCGAGGTGCAGGTCGTTCTTGGCCGCGGGGCGCGTCGGCGGGCTCACGGGGTCTCCTTCGGTCGGCGCTCGCCGGGGCGGCGCTGGTTACAGGCTATGGACCGCGTCGCGGATGACGACGCGGGACCCGGGCTGGGCGCGGCGCATGCCGGCGGCGCAGTAGCGGTCGGCGAGGTCGTTGGTGACGGCCGTGGCGATCACCGTGCTGGACGTGAAGCGTGGGTCGCGGAGCATGGCGGCGAGGAGCTGGGTGCCCGTTCCAGGGGTGTCGTCGGGCGAGCGGACGAGGTCATGCAGGACGACGACGGGGCCGGCGGCCGACAGGTCGCGGAGGGCGGGCTTGTAGAGCGGGTCGGCGGCCAGGGGGAAGGCGCTGACGATCAAGGCCACGAGGAGCAGCAGGAGGACGCCGATCAGGCAGGAGAGAAAGACGGTGGTGATGAAGGGCGGCAGGATCAGCGCGGCCGCCAGGACGAGGACAGTGAAGAGGATCAGCGTGGTCACGGCCATGCCGAGGGCTCGGCCCCACCTCCGCGCTCGACGGCGGGTCATGACGACGCTGGATGCGCGGCCGGCGGTGTAGACGTCGCCGTCGGCGATCCAGATGGCGTAGGTCACCTGCGAGGTCAGCCAGTAGAGCGGCATGAGCCACCCCACGCGCGAGGACTTGCGCTGGAAGAGCGCGCGGGCGTGCGCCCACGCCAGCGGGTACGCGTCGGCGGGCCGAGCTTGCCGGTATGGGAGAGCAGTCATGCGATGAGCCTCCATGGAGTGATCGTCTTGATGGTGCGGCAGGGCCAGAGGGAATCCTGGTAGAGCTCCTGGCCGCGCCTCTCCAACGCGCCGCACTCGGCGCAGACCTCGAGGGTGTAGAGCTCGGGAAGGGGCACGCCTGCCGTCCAGTACGGGTCGGCCTCGAAGTACCGGTGAGCGTCGTCCTCGGTGGGATGACTGGTCTCGCCGTCGTCGTAGGAGTACCGAGTCTGGGGGTGATGCACGGCGAGGACCCCGGCGATGGCGTCCCGGGCGCCACGGGCGTAGAGCTCGCGGCGGGCCCCGGCCGCCTCCTCGGTGGGCCGAGCTGAGGCATCGGCGCCCCGCGCGATGGCGAGCAGCTCGTCATCGACGGGCGGGTCCGCCGCGAAGTCTGCGACGGCATTCGCGCGCTCGAGCGCGGCCTGCGCCTGCTGCAGGTTCGCCAGCAGCGCCGGCACCCGCTTCCCGAGCTGCTTCCACTGCTCCTCGGCCGCGATCCGCAGCGAGATGTCCAGCGGCTCCTCCTGAGCTCGGCTGGTGGCGCTGTGGACGTCGTCGAGCTGGGCGCGCACGGCGGCGAGGTCGATGGGGGATGTCGGGAAGTGCTTGGTCATGAGTCCACCGGGCCCCCGGGTGTCGGCTCGTCGGTGTCCGGCGAGTCCGCACGAGCCACCACGACCTCGTTCTCGGTGACCTGCATGACGGCGATGGCGGCAACCACACCCGTGATGCCCAGCGCGCAGGCGGCGACCTCCGGGTTTACGAACCCGAACGAGAAGCGCGCCATGTGGACAACCAGCGGGGCGAGGAGAGTGAATCCAAGGGCCACGATAATCAGACGATTCAGCTGCCGCTTTCTCTTAGCCGACACTCCTTTCACCGGCTTCCAGACACGTCCGAGGCCGTCCTGCCTGGCAAAACGCGCCTGCCAGAGCTGGCCGTCTGCGGACTCGTAAATTGATTTCGGTAGGACCAGGTCGGCGCCCGGCAGGTCCAGATCGGGGCGCAGGCCACCGTAGACGAAACGCCCTTCGGGAGTATGCGTGGACATATTTTCACCTTTCTGAGAGTGATTTACGATGACGATTCGCGAGCTTCGAGGATGTTGGGGAATTGGGAGAGGGGCCATCCGATGCGGACGCCTTCGGTGTCGAAGTCGTAGGTCTTGCCGATCTCGATGGCGGCGTAGGTGTCTGCTGAGCGCAGGTGCCCGGTGACGATGGAGTCGCTGACGCGGAGGACGCCGCACGACGTGTAGACCCGTGAGTCTGTGGCTCCCCGGTACCCGGAGACGCGGTCTTTCCCCGTGACGGTGCAGTGCGTCTGGCTCTGCGTGTCCAGGTGGGGGCCGAAAAGCACGGCCCCGAGAACGATGAGCCCCAGGAGCCCCATCACGCTGATGCCACCCTGCCGTGCGGTACTTCGGCCCATCAGGCCACCTCCAAGCTGTCCATGCTGATCGGGCCGACGTCGACGCCGAGGGACTCGGCGACGGCCGCGATGAGGTCCCGTGCGGCCGGTGGAGTGACGGCGTTCCCGGCGAGGCGGACCTGCTCGCGCTTGGTGCCGAGGAGGAGGTACTCGGCAGTGAACGCCATGCCGCGCTTGATCTCCTCGGGGGTGAGCATGCGGAACTCGCAGTCGTCAACGTCGACCGAGATCCGCGCGCCCGGCTGCAGGAGCGACTGGGTGCCGCTGGCGGTCTGCGTGCGCATCGGCTCGTGGACCGGGGTGGACATCTGGCTGCTGTCTCCGCGGGCGGTGTTGTTCCGCATCACGAGCGCGTGGTGGTTCCCGCCGGCGGCGACGGTGTCGATGGGCTGCTGGGCCGGCTTGGTGACGCCGTGGTTCCGCAGCGGGACGACGAGTGCCTGGGAGACGGTGCCGGCGACGACGGTCTTCAACGCCTCAGCGGTCGACGCCGCGGTGCCGTGGGTGCGCAGCGGGACGACGAGGCCGGTCTCGTTGCGGGTGGACTGCGTGCGCAGCGGCCCGGACACCGGCGCCGCGTGCTTCCCGTCCCGGCCCTCGACCGGGACCAGGAGCGACGCGTTCACCGTGGAGGCGACCAGGGTGGGCAGCGGGTCCTCGACGGGCCGTGAGCGGCGCTCGTCGGCGCCGTAGAGGTGGTTCACGACGAGCGCCTTGGACGCGGTGGTGTGCAGGGTCTTGAGGACGTCGGTGCTCGGCCAGGCGCGCACGTACCCGTCGGGGTTGCTGTGCTGGCGGTGCTTGGGGTCGGTGGAGTCGTAGGCGTTGCCGGCAGCCTCGACCACGACGGGCGCCCAGTGCTTCTCGATGCCGCGGCGGATCCGCTCGCGCGTCTTCGGCGCGAGCGGGCGGAGGCGATCGCCGATGCGCTGGCCAGGGATGGACCAGTCGATGATTGAGGACGCCGGCAGCCACCCCGGCTCGAGCACACGACCGCGGCAGGAGACCTTGGGGCACTGGTAGACGTACTGCGCCCGGTAGCGGCCCCACCGCTCGCGCTTCTTGAAGACCTGCTCGGCGCGGACGATGCCGTGCTCAGGGCAGAACGCCCGCGGCCGCGTCCACTTCGCCAGATCGGGACGCCGGTTCCCGCGGCGCCAGAACACGACGTACATCCGGTCCCGTGACTGTGGCGCCGGCGCACCGAGCGCTTGGGCGTGCATCGAGTTGAGCCACACGGTCTCGTGGTCGTAGCCGAGGAGCTCCATCGACATCAGCCAGGCCGGGAACTGAATCCACTTCGCCGCGTCGACGACGTTCTCCACGATCACCGCCTCGTACCGGTGGTACTCGGCGAACCGCGGGATGTCCCACATGGTGGCCCGGGACCGCTCGGCTGCCTCGGATGGCAGCGGGCGGTCGTCGTAGAGGTCGAACTCCCCCTGCGTGCTCCCCCGCTTGATGCCCGCGGCCTGCGAGTGCGAGGTGCACTCGGGGGATCCCCACAGGATCTTCGTGCGCGGGTAGCGGCGCGGGTCGACCTGGGACAGGTCCGCGATGTCGTGGTCGGTGTCGGGGTGGTTCGTGTTGTGGGTCTCGATCGCGAGCTTCCAGTGGTTCGCCGCCATCCGCACACGCACACCCGGGACCTGCAGGGCGCCAGACGAGGATCCGCCGGCACCGCAGAACAGGTCCGTCAGCGTCAGGTCCACGACGAGTCCTGTCCCGCATCAGGTTCGTCGTCGACGAGCGCCTGGCCCAGACGACGCATCTCAGCGTCCTCGAGGATGAGGCGGATGGTGCCGAGCGCGGACGCGTTCGCGCCGGCGTCGAGGTTCGCGCCATCGACCGCGGTCCGGATCTCGGAGAGCGCCCGCCGCGTCATGCCCGCTTCCCTCTCGGCGCGCACCGTCCGTCGGTACGCGCGCTCCGCGGCCGCGCTGCAGTCGTGCCCCTCGAGGAGGTCCGCTGCGGCCCGCTCCCATGCCTCGAGGCGGCTCTCCGCCTCGCCGTCGCTGGCGGGCTGGCTCACTGGTCCTGCTCCGAGTCGACCGGCCGGTCGAACCCGAAGAGCTTCGGGTCAGCGCCCGGATTGAGGACCTCGCCCCACATCATCTGAGATCCCTCCTCGTCCTTCTGCCCCAGGACGAGCAGATGCGAGGGAGAGCCCTTGGGTAGCTCCTTGAGGTCGGGACGCATGCTCACCACGGAGCGGACACACTCGAGGGCCCAGCCTCCCCGGAGGCTCTCCTGGAGCGTCGCGTCCGCGGCGTCGACCCCGAACAGCTGCGCCGGCGCCGGCGCCCCCGCTCCCCTCGACACGAGAGCCCGGTCGGGCGCGCTGACACTCCTCTCGGCGAAGCGGGCATCGCCCCACAGCATCAGGGATCCCTGCTCGGTCGGGTCGCCCAGGACGATCAGATGCGCGAGGTTGTCGCGCATGCCACCGGTGACCAGCTCCGCGTCCGGCCGCGGTGCCCTGATGAGGACGTGGATGCCCGCGGAGCGCCCGAGCGAGATCAGCTCGTGGAGCTGCTCGAGCGACGTGGCGCCGGCGTCGCGCTTGATCCACGGGAAGTCGTTGACGATGACCACGAGCGGTCGAAGCGCATCAGCGCCGTCCGCGTCGCCCTTGACCTGTCCGAAGCGGCCGTAGAGCGTGTCGGTCAGCTTGTCGAGCATTGCGGAGATCTCCTCCGGGGAGGACGCGATCTTGCACTCGGGGATGCCACGATACGGCGCGAACTCAACGCCCTTCGGGTCGATGAGGAAGATGTCGAGGCTGTGCACGACCGCGCCCACGATCAGGGAACCGACGAGGGATCCACCCCCCAGTCCGGTCGGGGTGATGGCGAGCACATGAGCGGCGGTCGAGGTTCGGCCGAGTTCCCACCCGATGGCGTTGCCGCTGGCGTCGACGCCGTAGTACAGGCACGGAGATGCCGGGTCTCCGAACTTGTCCCCGTAGAGACTGATTCCCGGGTGCTCGATGACCGTCGGCAGGATGTCGTTGCCGGTGCAGGGCTGCTTCTTCGAGTTCTTGCTGAACCAGTTCATGGTGTGTCCCTTCGTTGAAGTGATGTGGAGCTAGGTGGCTAGAGGCCGTCGAGCGTGATGGCGCCTGTATCGAATGCAGATACCTCCGCGGCCAGGAGATTGGCTTGGTACAGGTAGATAGCGGGGCCGTCAGCCCGGGTGGCGAGAATGTGGATTCCGACTCCGGCGCCCTGGCGGACGATCTCGCCGATGAGGCCCAACACGTGTGCCTTGCAGGTATCGGAATGCATGTCCCGAACCCAGCTCATGTCGATGACCACGTACCAGGGGCGCAGCGGACCCAGCGCGGAACCCGCCCATTCCTCAATGCGGAGCCGAACGGCGTGCCGGCGGCTCAGCTCGTCGCGGACGGCTTCGAGGGCGGCCGGCCAGAGTCGCTCATCGGCGATGGTGCTGATGCCGCGACCCTCGACCGGGGCGAACGGGGCCAGGAACGTGAACTCACCCTCGGCCGCCCGCCGCTCACACCAGGCGCCGAGGGCCTCCCGCGTCGCGCTGTCGCCGTACGCCCCCTGCAGGACGCGGGCATGACCATCGCGCTCCGGCTCGAACTCGCTCAGCGGCCTCACGGCCGGCTCCAGCATCCGGGCCCTCATCTCGCGCCCGCCCAGATTTCGTCCACGGGCGTCCTCGCGATCTCGAGGAGCACGTCGGCGTGGCACGGCTGGTCGGCGCGGCACCAGCACGCGAGATCTCGGCCGACGAGACGCTCACGGACCTGCAGCTGCACGTGGAGCCGTCGACTGACCCACCGGCGGTAGAACTCGACCGCGGTCGCAGCGTCCGGGACCGGCACCATGGAGTCGTCGTCCGTGGCCTCGATCAGACCGACCCGCACGGTGTCGCCGATACGGAAGCCGTTGCCCCACTGCGACGGACGAGCCACCGACACGGCGCCCTCGGGCAGTCGCGCACCGCGTCGACGTGAGAGCTGCAGCCGGCGCGGCCCTACCGGAACCGAGGCGACCGCCGCACCCGAGTCCGCGCCGTCGATCTGGCCGCTCATGGGAGGCACACCTCCCAGACCTCCCGGGGGAACGCGACGACGGCCCCGTTGATCTGGAGCTTCCACGCGTCCGAGGTGCATCCGGCGAAGCGCCCGGTCACGAGCTCGTCCACCGGCCCCACCTTCGTGAACGTCCACCGCACGAGCTCGACATCGTCGTCGTGCGTCCGCAGGAACGCGTAGTCGTCCGGCAGACGCCCCTGGATGCGTGGTAGCCCACCCGGACGCCGCCCCCTGCGCTTCGCGCCCGCCCGCGCCCCGGGCGGGAGCTTCCGCTCCTTCTCGCGCTTGTCCTGCGCGTAGCAGGTCCTACAGAGCCCGAACGCGTTGTGCTCCACCGTCCCCGGGAACCGCTCCACGGACGCGCCCTGCGGACGCATCGACCGGCGGCAGCGCCCGCACGACCGACCTTCCTGCGCGCTCATGACCCGACCGGCTCTCGGCGGTCGCCGACCTCGTGGGCAATGGGGAGGGTCTGTGCGTGGAGGTTCTGCTCGCAGAGGGTGACGGTGAAGGGCTCGGAGGCGAGGACCGTGCGATGCGCGGGTGAGCCGGTGTCGGCGGTTGCGCGCTGGTCCTCGAGGGCGAGCAGCGTGTCAAGGTGGTGGGCGCACGCTTCGTTCGCCTGCCTCCGCTCATCCGAGGTTGGCGCGCATGCGACGCGGGCCCAGCGGGCGCGAGCGGCGTCCGCGTGCATCTGCTCGAGGTCGACGGCCGCTCGGCTCGAGACCGTGCCGGTGTCGTCCGCGACCGGCGCGACCGGCTCCAGATGGACGGCCGTCTGTACGCGGGTGAACTGGACCTCGTCCTTGTCCGTGCCCCAGTGCGTCGTCCACTCGCCCCCGTGCAGCGTCTGGGCGGCGAGGAGCTTCTGCACTCGAATCTCAGTCGCCTTCCGCCAGAACCCGCTCCACATCTGCGGCACAGGACCTCGGAATCTCACGGTCACCGCGAGGACCTGGTTCTCGTCGTGGCTGACAGCGACGAGGAAGGACGGGCCGGGAAGGCGCTCGAACGCCTTCCGTACGACGGAGTCCGCGCGGTGGCTGGCAGCGTCGACGTCGGTCAGATCGACGCCAAAGTAGTCGTCGCGCCCGTTGAAGGGTGACCAGCGTGCGTGCTCAGTCATGAGGTCGTACGCGATGGCCACGACGACCACGCCCAAGATGAGGACGGCGCCGGGGATCAGGACATCCCCGGGGACGAGGGCGGTTCCCTGGGTGAGGGGCAAGAGGTTCACGGTGGGGCCTTTCTGGATGCCCGTCATGCGGGCGGGACGGAGTGAGTGGTGGGCCCGTGACGGGTCAGGAGCCGGTGAGTCCGAGTTCGCGTGCGCGCTTGGAGCGCGGGTTCGGGCGGAGGCGCTGGATGGTGCGGCTGACGACCCGCTCGGGCAGGTCGAGCTGGTGGGCGATCTCGTCGGCGTGGATGCCGGCGAGTGCGAGGTCGTTGATCCTGATCAGCTGCTCGTCGCTGACCTCGCATGCGCGGGGCGTCTTGCCGCAGGTGACGTTGATGGCGTGCTGGACGAGCTGGGCGACGAGTTCGCGAGCCTCGATGTGGCGGTGCTCGGCGATCTTGACGAGGGCGGCGTAGGCGGGGAGGGGGAGGTGGATGGTCAGCGGGAGGGTGTCGGTCGCCAGAGCTGGCGCCGGGGTGTGGGTGGTGGTCACGGTGGCTTCCTGTGGGGCTCGGGCGCTCGAGGCGCGTGATGGGTGAGGGGGTCAGCTGGCGACAAGATCGCGGTCCGGGGACCATCGGTGGGCTCGTCCGTGGTCGAGGTACTCGCGGTTGAGGTCCGCGGCGTTGTCGGCGCGCCAGTGGGTGACGCCGGCGGTAGAGATGGCGGGGATGCGGAGATGGTTCCGTCGGCGCCAGATGGTGACGTCGCCGACGCCGAGGAGCTCGGCGATCTCCTTGTCGGAGCGCCGGAGGGCGTTGAGCCGGCGGATCTCCGCATCGAGGGTGGAGGCGACCTCCGCCGGGAGGCGTCCTCGCCGCTGGGAGAGGACGCGGTGGCCGGTGTAGATGCCCTGCGGTCGCGGCTGGGTGGCGGTGGGAGGGGGCGAGGCGGTGGTCATGGCGTCGAGGTCGGCGAGCACGTCGACGCAGTCGGGGCAGATGGGGCCGGCGGTGTGGAACTCGATTCCGCAGCGGCTGCAGCTGATCGTGAGCACGGGGTCCTCCTTGCAGGGGTCTGGGCGCGGCATAGCGCTGGTCGGCGCTATGAAGCCGGGGTCGTGGGTGTTGCGGGGCGGGGCGGGGTGCAGGCGTCGAGGACGTGGCGGATGGCGCTGCGGTCGTCGTCGTCGAGGGTGAGGTGGTACTGGCTGACGGTGTTGGTGAAGCGGGTGACGTACAGGCAGGCGGCGTGACTCTCAGCCGGTGGCAGCCAGCTGGCGGGACCGTCTTGGTCGGACTTGCCGGCGAGGCTGGATGCCTGGGTGGTCTGGAGGTTGGCGAAGTCGGTGGCGAACTTCTCGCGCTGCTCGGCGCTCCAGGTGTTCGCCCCGTGCTGCCAGGCCCAGCGGAGGGGGACGACCTCGTCGATCGCGGCGGGCGAAGTGCCTGTGGCGAGCTCCTCGGCGCGGTAGTAGCTGATGGGTCCGCTGTTGTCGGCGTAGCTGTCGTAGAACGTTCCGGTGGACACGACGCAGTTGTGCGTTCCGGGCGTGTAGCGGATGTCCGTGAGGTCGCGGGCGAGGACGTCGTTGCGCTGGTCGCAGCCGTTCTGGTCGGTGTCCGACCACCGGGGGCCGAACGCGTCCGGGGAGTACGCGTAGGAGGCTCCTGTGGCACCGGCGGGGATCGCGTCCAGGAGGGCCTTGACCGCGTCGGCGTTGATGGCTGGGTGGGGGGTGAGGGTGATCAGGCCGGCCGCCGCGAGGTCGTCCGTGACGGGGCCGAGCGACACGTACGCGCCGTTGCGGTTCCAGTCGAGCGACTCGAACGACACGTCGACCCGCTGATGGATCCATCGGTAGACGTCGACCGCCGGAGGAATGCCCGCCTGCACGGCCACGAAGAAGCCGACGGCCAGGACCGTGATCAGGAAGCCGACGCTCGCGAAGAGGGACTCGCCGGGCGCGGTCCGCTGGTCGCTCATCGTGCGCCCACCTGCGCCTGCTCGGCGGCCCATCGGGCGACCTCCGCCCACTCGGGGCGCGGAACCTGGAGGTGCTGCTCGGAGTTGTGGATCCGTGCGGCGCGCTCAGTCGTGTCCATCCGACCTTCGGCGGTACCGGTCCACGCGCACGGCTGGCAGCGGGGCGTCCAGAGCCCGTCGTCGTAGTCCACGACGGCCTCGCCTCCCGCGCCGTCGGGCGAGCAGGTGAACCGGGCCGCCCGGCAGTTCGGGCAGGCGAGCCCGCGCACGGTCTCGAGCACGTCGCCGTGCGCGAAGACGTGCCCGCATGCGCTGCACACGCACCTGGTCATCAACATCGGTCGTCCCTTCACCGCTCGCTACACCTACTGATAGTTACTCATACGACTTACACATATGGCAATAGTTACGCACAGCTCGGGTCGACTGCAGGAGCCCCCGGGCGTTCGTCGCGAAGCGGGGTGAGACCCAGGGCCTCGTCCAGGGAGGTGATCGGGGCGAGGTTTGACGGCCTCCCGAGGGTGACGTGCAGCGCACTGATCCGGGCCAGACGCTCGGACTCGGGACCTGGCGGGCAGCAGCCACCCGGCAACGACGAGAACGGCGGTGCCGCCCAGTAGGCCGCCCAGTTCTCGTCCGCGAACTCCGTCGGCGTAGGCAGGGGACGGTCGGGATCGAGGTTCGCGGGGATCTCGTCGATGAGCTCACAGAAGTCGACCGCGAACCGCTCCTGGGCTTCGGCGTCGAGCTTGCAGAGCTCGTTCAGCGTGTCGAGCCAGGCGACGGCGTCGAGGTACGCGACAGACGGGGCGGCGACCGGCGGCAGATCTGCGGTGATCTCCTCGGGCAGGGCCGGCGAGTACGGCCGGGTGCTCGCGACGCGCGACGGCCCGCTCTGGGGCACCTGGTGGAGCAGTTCACGGTGGTGCATGGCGACTCCCTCTCTCGGCGGCCCCGGTGGGGCCTCTACCTACGAGGGGTGGGCGCTAGCTGTACTCGGCCATGACGTTGGTGACACTTCGGGGCGTGTGAAGAGGCCTCCTGGCTTGATGGAGCTGTTCAGTTCAACCATCGCCAGGAGGCCTCGATGTCCCACGGTAATGCTCGTCTGACGGTTCACGGGAGGGTTCTCCTCGTGCGGCGGGTGGTGGAGGATCGTCGGCCGGTCGCGCACGTCGCGCGGGAGCTGGGGGTGTCGCGGCAGTGCGCGCATCGATGGGTGAACCGGTTCCGTGCCGAGGGGCTGCGAGGGCTGACGGATCGGTCATCGCGGCCCCGGTCAGTACCGAGGCGAACGAGCCCGGAGCGGGAACGGGCCGTGCTGGAAGCGCGGGCCCAGTTGCGGGCGGGTCCTGCGCGGCTGGCGCCGGTGACAGGTGTTCCATCCCGTACGATCTCCCGCATCCTGCGCCGGCACGGGGCGCCGCCGTTGGCATGGTTGGACCCCGTCACCGGGGCCGTGATCCGGGCATCCCGGTCAACGGCGCACCGGTATGAGCACGAGCATCCGGGTGATCTGATCCACGTGGACGTGAAGAAGCTCGGGAGGATCCCGGACGGAGGCGGCTGGCGGGTCCACGGGCGCAGCGAGCAGGTCCGCGGCCGCGGGATCGGGTTCGATTACGTCCATGCCGCGGTCGATGACCACACCCGTCTCGCCTACGCGGAGATCCATCCCGATGAGAAAGGCGCGACCGCGGCCGGGTTCCTGACCCGCGCAGCGGCGTACTTCGCCGGGCATGGGATCACCCGGATCGAGCGGGTCATCACGGACAACGCGTTCGCCTACCGGCACTCGACCGCGTTCAAGAACGCCGTCCAGGACCTGGGCGCGCGGCAGAAGTTCATCCGCCCGCACTGCCCCTGGCAGAACGGCAAGGTCGAGCGCTTCAACCGGACCCTCGCGACCGAGTGGGCCTACCGGCAACCCTTCACCAGCAACCAACACCGCGCCGACGCGCTTGACCCCTTCATCGAGCACTACAACACTGAACGGATCCACTCGAGCCACGGGCTCACGCCCGCGGCCCGAGTGTCACCAACGTCATGACCCAGTACAGCTAGAGCACCGAGTGGGTCAAATTCGCAGCCGACGTCGAAGAGCACAGCGCACGCCAGGAGGCTCCGACCCGCCAGCGCGGCTTGGCCGGCCCTGCCATCCGCGCAGCGCAGGTCGGTGCGCTCGCCGCATCGCTGGCGCGCCATGCGCAGGAAGACCTGGCCGGGCGGCTAGGGACCGCGGGTGAGACGAGCTCCAGCAGCACGTCATGCCCGCTTCGCGACACCCTAGCCCGTTGGCGCGTCCGCATTGGCTCGAGCCGCAAGAACCTGCCGGATTTGCTCGAGTATTCGGAAGTAGCGGGGCGCGGCCATGAAGAGGACTGCGCAGCCCGCTTCGCCGAATGCGGGCTCTCTATCGTCGTCAAAAACGCCGATGGGGTGGAGCCCATAGTTTCGGAGATCACGCAGATGGGCAGCCTGTGCGCGCAGGTCATTGAGCTGCTGAGCATTCCAGGCTCGTGTGCGCTGTATTGAGTCGGCGGTCCGCTCGATGACTTTTGCTGCATTGGTGCCCGACTTTACGAGGTCAGCCAGTTGCGCATCGTCAGCAATATATCCGCCAAGTTTGAACCAGGCCGCTTCGCTGGCAGCGGCCAGGAGATCAGTTGCCGCGATGAATAGTCCTTTGTGGAAGCATCGAATGGCTTCAGCGAGAACCTGAACGCCCCGGGGACCCAGAAGCTCGGGCAGCTCCTCGGGCAGGGTGACATTGGCGAGTGCGGATCGGTGCGCCGGAGACGCTGCGCTCTTCCACCTACCAGCCTGCGGGAATTGGGCGTAGTGGTGCTCGTAGTCGAACGATGTGGTTCCGCTCGAGTTCTGGACGTATACGGATCCGACTGCAGGAGCGTTTCCGTTTGCCTCGACGGGCAGCAGCGCCCCTTCGGCCACCAGTTGAGCAAAGACTTCACGGAGCGCGTAGTTGATTCGTTCCTGCTGCAGCAACGGGTCGGACTTATTGAGACCCAGAAGATGACCATGCGTGCCCTCGAAGTCAACGCGTCCGTCGTTTTTCCAAGTAAGACCATGAGCGCGAAGCATGTCGGCGCGGATTTGAACGAATGATGCGGAGTCAGCCTTGTCGAGATTACGCATGATGCATTCACGGGCCTCGAGTAGGTCCGTGGCAGTGGGCCGTACCGCTCTGGCGGCGATCTCCGAGTGCTCCATGATCGAAACCTAGCCCACGGCAGACAGGAGCGGGCGCCGAGGTTCGCGAACAGATGTGCGTGCGGTGCCATGATGAGCGGGTGCTGCTTGCCTACCTGGACGAGTCCTATACCGACGATCGTTACTACATCGTGGCCTTCATCATCGATGAGGCTGATCTCGGACTCCTCGAGGAGGCACGGGGCCGGATGGATGACTTCATCGCTGGCTTCGGGATCTCGCGCGGGACCGAGATGCACGCGCACTCGTTGATGACAGGTCGTGATGGGTTCGAGCCCGTATCGAAGGCCGTCCGTGCGCGCATTCGGATCATGCAGCAGTGGATGACGGAGCTGGCCGGCCTCCCGGCGGTGGTCGTCGTGCGGGGTGTCGATGTTCCTCGACTGAACGCCCGGTACAAGTACCCCGACCCGCCGCACCGAGTCGTGCTGCAGCACATTCTGGAGGACGTGAACGCGTACGCGCGGCAACGCGTGACGACGGTGCGCATCGTGGCCGATGAGGTGCCCGGCCAGGTGGCGCACGCCGAGGACATGGTCAGATACCAGATCGCGGGGACACCCGGGTACAAGAGCAGCACGCTGCAGGCAGTCGTCCCGCCGCTAGCCTTCGAGGATTCGGCCAGCATGCCGGGCTTACAGGCCGCGGATGGCATCGCCTACCTCTACCGCCGCCTCGACGCTCACACGGAGACAGATCCGCGCGTCGCGAAGTCGGTGCGCGCGCTCTGGCAGACGCTCGAGCCGGTCATCTACAAGGTCTGGCGCTGGGACCCCTAACGCACGAAAACCTCGCGCAAGGCGAGGTCTTCGGCAGACAACGTTCCGGATACCGGCCCGTCGTGTACACGATCATACTCACGCTTACTAGGTAGGCACTACCCCGATCGCAGGGCCCCCGAGCGTCGCTCACACACATCCAGACCGGCCGCTACGAGCGCTTGTTCCTGCTCCCCTGCGCGTCCGCGGGCCGCGCCGGCGCCCCGACCGCGACGCGAGAAGAGCACAACGGGATCCGCATCCACGGGGAAGATCCCGCCCCCCTCATGTACCAGGCGAGCGCTCGCCGCGACTCGCGCGCTCATCGAAGGTCGAGTTCGATCAGTTCATTCAGATTCCAGGTGACGCCCGTGGTGTTCAGCACCAGCTCCGTTTCCTGCACTCCTGACCTCTCTCCTGAGGAGATCTGCACGGTGGCGCGTCTTGGTGCGTACCGCTCCTCCTCGAGTGACGCTTGATTAACACAGGCTAGGAGAACGAATGTAGGCGTTGTGGTTGACTCTGAGGCGTGAAGCGCGCCTATTCGAAATGTGATCTGTCGTCCGCCAGGCGCGACTTCGACACCTTTTTGCATGAGCCCGAAGTCACTGGCCCTCAGCAACGACGCCTGGTGATGCATCATGGGCATGTTGGCAAAGGCATCACTTGGACTTGGTGGTGCGGGCCTGTCTGGCAGGTCGCCGTCTACGTCAATAGCCTCCTCAAATGCTCGCACGTCCCCCTCTACCTGAAGGCGAATCATCACGTCACTCATTGGATGACTTGTTGTATTCGTTACCCGCAGGCGTAGTTCACCTTGTCGTCGCTCGAGAGCAGAGTGAATAACATGATCTGGTAACGCCTGCCGTAGGTCGAATAGGTATTGCGTCCGAGCGTTCCTGTAATCCGATTCTGTCCTGCCGTCAATGCGGTTGTGCGCGGACAGCATGCCCGCACCACTTGTGGACGTTTTACGTTTGATTTTGAGTGCTTCACGCTCGCGGTCGATCACTTTGTCGATGAGGTCCGAGTCGACTTCGATTATCTGAATAGCGCCCTTGATGTTTGGCTCCACCTCGATTCCGCTGATGGCGGCGGGGCCGGCGGATCCGGCGAGGAGGCGGTGCTCAAGGGCTCTGAGGTCGGCGACATTCATGGGAGCCGATCGGGCCTGATGCCGCACGAACACCGTTCCTGCGTGATAGGAACCAGATTCTTTTACGAGCGGATGTAGGCGATCTCCATCAGATGGCGGCTCCACGGTGATGACCAAGGCGGTGGATCCGTCGATGCGGACCGTGTGACCTGTCCAGGTGGGGCCTTCTGGTCCCGTGTACCGCTGGACCCACGGCTCCAGGTCCGCCATGTCTGGGACTTCTAGGTCGTGCATGTGCCCCGGTTCTGCGCCGATGACCATGTACCCGCAGCCGTTGAAGTAGGCCTTCGCCAGCTCGACGGGTCGGTTGGACATGGCCAGGATGCACTTGGCGATGCTGAAGTGCGCTTCCTTCGTCTTGAGGTCGAGGTTCCCTTTCCACTCCACGTAGTGCTGCTCGTCGGCGTCGTGGGCGTCGAGTACGGCCTGCACGAGGTTGCGAAGGTGGGGTGACGATCGCAGTTGTTGCGTCGTGTCGATGTTCAGGGGCACGTCGCCATCGTCTCAGAGCACAGGCTCGGCGTCTGCGGGTGAAGCGGGGTGAGCGGTGGCGGGACTACACGGGGCCCGTGAACAGGAGCAGGATCCCGATCCCCGCGAGGGTGATGGCGGGTCCGTGAGCTCGGCCGCCGGTGCGTCCGAGCCCGGTGAAGTGCTCGACGATGCGCTGTATCGCGCCGATCGTGAACGCGATGGGCAGGAGGTAGATCGCTGCCCAGCCGGCGTAGATGGCGATCGAGAGGGCGAGTGCGCCGGCGTACTTGACGTCGCCGTAGCCCATCCATTTCGCGAGGCAGCAGCCGAGGTAGAGCAGGCTGGTGATGCCGGCGGCGCCGAGCGGTACGAGGGCTTGCGTGGCGTCGCCGGTCAGGATGCCTAGGCCGATCGCTTGGACCAGGCCGACGACGGCGAGAGGCCCGACGAGGCGGTTGGGGAGCCGCAGCGTGCGGACGTCGATGACGGCGAGGGTGCCGGCGAATGCGGCCACGATCACGACCAGCGTCACCGCGTGCGCCCGGTGGTCGGGGGTCGTGGCGTAGAGGGGCAGGATCCCGGCGCTGAGCGCGCCGGCGCCCACGAGGCTCCACCGGTTGACGCGGGGCGCTGCGGGGAGGGCCACGGTCGCGGTCGCGTCCTCGAGGGGCACGCGTGCGTCCTCGAGGGGCGCGTGTGCGTCCGTGGCCACTCCCCCAGCTCCTCTACTGCTGCCGGTCGCCGGCGGTGACGAGGTCCTGGGTCTCGTCGTCGAGCTCGTAGTCGGGATCCGTGCCGCTGACGCGCGCGTACATGGCGTCGACGATGCGCCGGAACTCGTCCGTGTCGCCGGTCTGCATCGCGGCGCGGAGCTCGGTACGCCACCCTGCCTCGTTCAGCGGGTCGACCGACTGCGCGACCCGCGCGGCGAAGCGGGCCTGGTCGCTGTCACGCTCATCCAGCGCACGCCGGCCGAGCTCGTCGGCGGCGTCCATGACGGCCGCGATCATCTCTTCGAGCGGGATCGAGATCCACTGCCACCAGCGGACGGTGTTGCATCCGCTGAACGGCTGCCCGCGGACGAGCTTGATAGCCCGGACCAGGTCCTCGTTCGACGTGCGGCTCAGGTCCGGTCCGATGAGGTCGCGGAAGTCGTCCCAGTCGCTGCGGATCGCGGGGTGCAGCGTGTAGCCCTGGTGGTTGACGTTCTCCGGCAGCAGGAGCTCCCCGGTCGGGGAGTGCCCGAGCGCGAGGCGCACCTTCTTCGCGAGCCCGCGCTGGTTGTTGGAGGCGTCCTTGGTGTCCGGCCAGAAGGCCATCTGCAGCTGACGGCCCTCGACTCGGCCGTTCAGCAGCAGGTACGCCATGAGCTCCACGCCGCGGCCGGGCATCGCGTCTTCGTCGGCTAGGTGCAGCGCGTCGACCGGGCCCAGCAGGCGCACGTACGGCGCCGGCCAGCTCGGCGACTCCTCTACGACCTCGTCCTCGGCCGCGGTGGTGTCCGCGGCCGCGGCCGCTGCGGGGAGCTCCTCGTCCGGAGCCTCGGCCACCGCCTGCGTCGGTGCCTCGTCCTGGTCATGGAGCACGACGTCCACGGCGTCCGGGGCGTCCGCGGGCACCTCGGTGGGAGCGTCGGCCACGACGTCGACGTGCGCCTCCTCCGTCGACGCGTCCGCGAGCACGGTGGCCGTGGCCGGGATCTCGTCGACGCGAGCGGGAGCGGGGACGGACTCGTGCTGGGTGGTGTCGAACAGCTGCTGGATCAGGCGCAGCTCCTCGCCGTCTAGGAGCTGCGGGGCGAACGGGAGCGGCGGCATTGCGCCGCCGGCCGAGACCAGCTGCGCGCTCGTCCGGGAGCTGAGCTCGATGGTGGATCCGCGGGCGACGGTCGCCCCGTTGGACACGGTCGCGACGCCCAGGCGCGGGATCCGGTCGACGAGCTCCGCGAGCTCGGTCTGCTTCTCCTCCGAGGGCACCTCCGCGAGGATCACGATGTGCGGCGCCCACGACTCCGCCTCGGTCGCGTGCACGCGGCCTGCGTGGACACCACCGATGCCGTAGGACGCGAGCGCGTGCTCGCGCTCCTGCAGGTCGTGGCGGATGTTCCGCACAAGCGCGTCGACGTCGTCGACGTGCTGCACCCGGAACCGGTTGAGGTCGCGGGCGAGCCCGTGCGGCATCCCCACGAGGGTGACCTGGATCTGGTCGGACCACGGGTTCTCGGCGAGCTCCACCGCCATGGCGTTCAACAGGCCGCGCGCGGTGGCGTCGTCGCCGGTGATGTTCAGGGATCCGATCTGCTCGAGATCGAGCATGAGGACGCCGTCGCGCTCGTCGACGCCGATCGTGATCAGGGCCGGGTACGGCGACACGGAATCCCTGCTGGGCGTCAGCGCCGTCCCCGGGGTGATGACCCACGCGGTTCCGTCCGGGTGCGCCTTCACGAACGGGGCCGGGAGCTCCGCGGGACCGGTGAGGTACAGCGCGATCTCCGACTTCTCCAGGCGCAGGGCGAACAGCTCCGGCAACGCGCTGCCGGTGTCCTCAGCCCAGATCTGCAGACCACGCAGCGCGTTGTCGATGTCGGTGATCCCGAGCGGGTCCTCCACCATCCGCAGCTCTAGCTCGAGTTCGCTCGCCGGCTTCTGCGGCATCGCGATCCGAGTCCCCGGCTGACGCTTCCGACGCTGCATCTGGCGCCGACGACCCAACGCGGCCAGCAACGCCGCGGCCAGCAACGCGCCGATGCCGCCCGCTGTCGTGAGCGGAATGCTCAGGTCGACGTCGTCCGAAGCGGTGGCGCCGGCGCTCGCCGCAGCATCGACGGGCGGTGCGGGCGCGGCGGCGGCTGGTGCCGGCGCGGCGGACGGCGCCGCGGCAGGCGCCTCGGTCTCGGTCTGGGTGGACGGCGCCGCGTCCTGGACGGTGGCGCCGCCGCCCCCAGCGCCTCCGGCGAGGTCGGAGGGGGCTCCGACGTCGGCGGTGGACGAGGACGACGTCGACGCGGCCGCGCCGCTGGTGCTGCCGGCGTCCGGTGCGGGCGCGGCAGCCGGCTCAGGCGTCGGGGCGGGCTGGGGCGCGGCGACGCCCGGGATGACGAGCTGCCAGCCCGGGAGGATGCGGTCGGGGTTGCTGAGGTGGGCGCCGCCGGGCTGGGTGATGCCGGCGGAGGCCTTGTAGATGTCGACGTCGCGGGCGCCGTCGCCGTAGTAGTGCTCGGCGAGGTCCCAGAGCGTGTCGCCGTGCACGACCGTGTGCTGGACGTCGACGGTGGCCGGCGCCGCGGCGACCGGTGCCGGAGACGCCGCTGCGGGCGCTGCGGCCGTCGCGGTGGCGGGCGCCGTGACGGTGGCGGGCGCCTGCGGGGCGCTCGCGGTCGTGCGGGCCATGTCGCTGTGGGCGGGGGCTGCTGAAGCAGCCTGGACACCGCCGGAGCTGGCGAACATAACGAGGACGGCGGCGATCATCGTGGCCGCGAGCTGCTGCTGGCCCTTGAACGCCCAGGAGCGCTTGGTGGTGGTGCGGCCGGCGATGGATGCCGCGATCTCGAACAGCATCGGGATCGCGAACAGGGCCCACGCGACCCAGCCGACGAGGGGCAGGATCCGGGTGAGCAGGATGACGTTGCCGTAGTCCGGGGTCAGCGTGACGATGCTGTGCAGCTGGTCGGGCGTGGGGATCGGGTTGCCGGCCGCCATCAGCAGAACGGCGGGCACTCCCCCGATGATCGCGACGAGCGCGATCAACGAGCCGAGTCCGGTGAGGATCTTGCGCATCAGAGGTGCCTCTCTAGCCGAAGGGGTTGACGGTGTTGGTGTTCACGGACTGCAGCTCGCCGACGCGGACGATGGCGCTGCTCGAGGTGTCTCGGACGGCGATCTGTCCACTGGTGCCGCCACCGGTCCAGGTGACGGTCCAGTGACTGGTCGCGGTGATCGTGAACTCGCCGCTACCGGAGGTCTTCTGGAAGCGGAAGCCGCACGTCGGGGAGTCCTGCGCGAGCTGGTCCTTCATGGCGGCGAGGTTGAAAGGGGTGCCGGCGCCGCAGGTGACGCTCTGACCGTCGCCGCTCTTCCACGTCACGGAGGACACCTTCGCGGTCGCGGTGACCGTGGTCCCTCCGAGCGTGCCCGTCTCCGTGTAGGGCCCGTAGCTGAGCGGGGCGGGGTTGTTGACCCAGAGCCACACCGGGATCCCGACCCACGTGCGCCGGTAGGGCGCCGTGTTCGGCGGGTCGTCGCTGTGGACCTTGCTCTCGGGCGCCATGCCGATGTCGATGCCGCGGAGCTGGAACGTCTTCACGAGCGCGGCCGCGGCCTGCGCCGGGGTGTACTGGACGACGCCGGCCGGGGGGGGTATCCGACCAGAACGTGGCACCGAAGCACCCCTCACCGAGGTCCGGGGGGCAGTACGGCGTGCACTTGTACCAGGCCCCGACGGCGGCCGACTTGCCCGACGGCGGCGTCGTCTGAGGATCGGCGACCTTGATGTAGCCGGTGCAGCTCCCGGTGCTGCTGTACGCCCCGTCACCGGTCGAGCACGGCACCTCGGTGTCGCCGAACTTGCACGTCTGCGGCCCAGGCGTGAACCCGATCGGAGAGCCTTGATCACCGCCACCACCCGCCCCTGGAGTTGGCGCAGGATCACCCGTCCCGGGAATCGTAACGTCGCAACGAGACGTGACGAGACCGATACTGCACGTATTCGCGGATGCCGATAAAGGAGCCGCGTAGAACGAGATGAGAACTATGACCGCAAGGCCCGCCATAGCTCGAAGCACGCGACCTAGCACTGTGGCGCTCCTGCCTGGCCGCTGATGTTCGAGGTCTCGTAGACCTTCCACGACTTTTCGGCCGGGATGTATCGCACGTTGGCCTGGACGGGAGCGACCTTCTGGTCGGAAACGGGCGCAGGCGAGCCATCCGCATTCGAAGCGGATTGGTTCGAGATGTCAAGGCAGCCCTTCAGGTAGACGACGCCGTTCGCAATGGGCGCGCCTCCTGCGGGTGTTAGCTCGCCGAACGTCGTCGTCGAAGCATCAGACGTCCATATCGGTGCACCCGTGACCGTGCCCTTCTTCTCCGCCAGCTGCGCCGCCACGCTCTTGACCTGCATCAGCACTGTTCCAGTCGCGAACGGATCGATCCGGTTCGGGTCAGCTCCGGCGTCGGCCTGGATCTCGTACTGCACGGCCACGAAGTCCTTGACCGTGCGGTCCGCGGCGACGTAAGCATCCTCGCTACTCGCCGGCGGATCCGTCTGGCCGGGGCCGCTCAGAGGCTGGTACGCGGTCGGCGTCGGGGACGGAGCGGGTGAGGGCTCCGCGACCGCACTAGTCGCGGGACTCCCGCCGCCCCCCGACGTGCATCCGGTGAGGAGGACGACGGCGGTGAGCGCCACCGCGACGAGCGGTGCGTGCTTGCGAGTGATGATCATGTCTGCGTCCTTCTGGTTCAGTTGCCGTCGACGAGTCGAGCGGATGCGGAAGCGTGAACGGGCATGGGCCCGATCCCGATCAAGCTCAGGATCTTGGGCACGTACTTCATTTCCACGGTGACGACGACCTGGTTGTTCTCGATGTGCGCGTCGCCCGTCGCGCCCGCAGCTGCGATGTAGTTGTCCGCGGCCCGGACCGCGGCCGCCGAGCTCAGCGTGAACGCGTCACCGTTCACCGCGTTGCCGGTCGCCGCGTTCGTACCGGCACGGGCAGCTCCCTGAGCAACGGTCAGGGACTGCTCCACGGTCCGCGTCTTCCCGTCCCCATCTACGACGACGCCCGCGATGATCATGAGGGCGACGGCCAGGATCGTCATCAAGGGGATGAACTTCATCGCGTCACCGCTCTCGGTAGGGGTCCACGGGACTCGTGGCCGTCTGCGTGATGGTCATGGATCCGGGGATCAGCGGGAACACCAGATCCGACGTGTTGATCGTGCACCGGACGGTCGCGGTCACCGTCCCGGTCTCCCCCAGCCGCGTGCTGAGCCCGTTCCCCCCGATCGAGAGATCCAGGCTCGCGCACGAGACGTTGCCCTCGAGCGCACGCACCGCCGCCGCCTTCGCATGAGGAACCGCCTCCACGGCAGTGCGGGAGAGCGACGCATCGCGCGCAGCCGCAGCCGCAGCGCTCGCGACGGTGTTATCCGCCGTCCCATACCGGCCCATGAACATAATCACCCCGATCAACGGCAGAATCACGCCCACGAGCACGATCGCCACCGCAGGCACCTCCTCGACCTCACCGCGCTCGTCCCGCAGCGCTCGCCGTAGTGCGTTCATGACGCGGGGACCCATCGTTCGATGGGTCCTGTGACCGTGCGGGACACTTCCGGGAGGGTGACACCTGGGATGAGCGAGAGAGCGCGGCCCGTGACGGTCACGGTGACGGTGGTCGGGGCACGTTCGACGCTCACGTTGGGCGAGGTGAGGTATCCCCCGGCCTGGGTGAGAACCTGCTCGCCCGCCGCGCGTCCGCTGTCGCTGTCAGCCTGGTAGGCGCGCGCGGTGCTGTAGGCCGCGGTGGCGGCGCTCTGGGCGATGTTCGTGCCTTGGAACCAGAGTGCGATTTGCACGCCGAAGAACACCATCAGCACGATGCCCGGGAGCACGATCGCATCGCCGGCATAGCCGTCGTCTTCGCGGAGTCGTGCCAGCGCATGTCGGGGCGAGCCGAGCCTCTTGATGATGGTCATGGTGGCGGCCTTAGCCGGGCAGCTTGCCGAGGTAACCGGTGACCCAGGCGGTGACGAGGCCGATGATGGTGAGCCCGAGGGCTACCCCGCCGATGATGAAGATCGCCTTGGTAGGCACGTCATCGAGGCCGGACTCGGGGTTCGAGCGGAGGTCCTCCAGGCGTGTGCGGAGTCCGGTGTCGATGCGGACGATCCGGGTGAGGACGAGGTCGTTGAGCTTGCTCATGGTGGTGCCTTTCGGTTCTCAGATCGTGGTCAGTTGGAGGACGAGGGGGACGAGGACAAGGGCGAGGACCGGTATGAGCGTCGCGAGTACGGGGTAGGTCATGGCGCTGGTGGCCCGGGCTGCGGCGTCGAGGTCGTCTGCGGCGACCTTGGCACGGAGCTTGTCGCAGGCCGCGCGAAGCTGGTCGCGGAGACCGACCCGGGCTTCGCCAAGTCGCATCATCCGTGCCATGTCCGTCAGGGCGGGGACCTCGAGCTGCTCGCCGAGCCGGTCAAGTGCGTCCCACTTCGAGACGCGTGTGAGGTCGGCGATCTGGTACTCGCGTCGGATCCGGCGGAAGGCCCAGGTGTCGGAGAGGCTCGCCGCCTTGCTCAAGGCGCTGTCAGGGGTGGTTGTACCGAGGAGGGTGACGGCGACCAGCTCGAGGTAGACGGTGACGAAGCGGGTGAACTCACGTCGCGCTTGTCGAGCCTTCGTGCGGACGGTTGCGTCGGGCGACAGCCACATCACCAGCGCGAGGGCCGGGCTGAGGAGGAGCGGTAGCGGGAAGAAGAATCCGAGAGCGAGCTGGAAGACGATGGGGAGGAAGAGGGGCCCGATGAATCCGATGGCTGCCAGCTGCAGCTTTCGCGCGTAGAAGGTGCTGACCGGGATCTCGAGGAGGTCGAGTTCCTTCGTTGGGGCAGCGAAGCCGCGGACGTTGGGCATGCGTCGGCTGATCCAGGTCCCGGCGCGGTCGGCGCGGGTTGAAGTGGTGACGGTGGGCGCGGCGGTGAGGTCGCCGAGCCGGGTGAGCGCGTCGTCAGCGAGCATGACGCGGGGGGCGAGCTGGAGGACGAGCACGGCCAGTCCAAGGCCGATGAGTGCGCCGGGGAGGAGCGCGATCAGCGCGGGGCTCATGTGCGCGCTCCATCCGAGATGGTCTGGATGATGCGGGCGTCCGGGAGGGTCTTGCTCTGGGACTTCGCCCACACCAGTATCAGCGCGAACATACCGATGATGACGACGAGGATGCTCTGCCCGAGAGGCGTGGAGAAGGACGCGAGCTGTGGTGAGCCGGAGAATACGACGATGCAGGCGAGCACGAACCCGACGATGCCGGTCATCTGCACGAGGGTGCGGCGTGGCTTGTCGCGCTCGTTGTAGATGAGGCGGCGCTGCTTGACCTGGGTGGCGAGGTTGTCGGCGAGCCCCTCGAGGGCCGTCGACAGGCCGCCGGCGTTGAACTCGGCCGCCTGGATCAGGTAGATGACGACCTCGTCTGCCCACGCGCTGTCGAGTTCGTCGGCGAAGGCGCGCAGCGCGTCGGTGTTGGACCAGGACCCTGACATGCGGTTGTTCAGCCGGTCGACCGTGACGCGGAGGATTGGTGGTGCAGCGGTGCGGCTGAGGTCGATGACCTCACGCAGCGTGAAGGTGCCGGTGTCTGCTGTTGCGGCGAGGCTCCGGGTCCACGCCTCGAGAGCGGACAGCAGGTCCCGCTCGGTGGTGTCCTGCTTGCTGAGCAGTAGGGGGAGCCCGACGAACGCGACGGGCGCGATGAGGACGAGAACGATGATCCCGGAGAGGCTTGCGCTGATGAGGCCGACCACAACTCCCAGAAGCAGGCTCGCCTTCGTCCTCGTGCTCACCTTGGACCACAGGGGTCGGGTGGCTCGGCGCTGAGAGCGGGGCCGCGGCGGGGGCGCGGGCTGGAAGGCACGGATCAGCACGAGGATGCCGCCCACGGTTGCAGCCCCAGCGAGTGCTGCGAGGAGTGCCATCAGTTCGCTCCGGTGTAGAAGAACTCGTCGTCGAGACCGGCTCGACGGAGGGTCGCGGCAAGGTCGGTGCTGGGCTTCTCCGGCATGTCGTACTGCTGCTTGTCGTAGTTCCAGGCGACCAGACGCGCGGCCATGGGGATCTGCTTGTTCGGCTGGGCGATGACTTCGGCGATCTCGGACACGATGCGGCGGCTGGTGCCGTCCGCGGTGGTGATGGTGTCGAGGTGCACGACGATGTTGATGCTGCGGAGCACCTGGCGCATGGGTGATGCATCGTCGCTGAGGCGCTGTTCCTCCATGAGGATGTCGACGAACCGGTCAAGTGCGTCAGCGGCGTTGCGGGCGTGGATGGTGGAGATGGAGCCCATGCCGGCCTTCATCGCGCGGATGGCGATGGGTCCTTCGGGGCCGCGGATCTCGCCGAACAGGATGCGCTTGGCGGAGGACCGGAGGGCGGCGAGGAAGGCGTCTTCAAGGGTGAAGCGGGCCTCCATGTCGGTGCCGGCGAGGGCGTAGGGGACGCACTCGAAGTCCTGGACTTGGGCGTGGCGGTGGGCGAGCTTTCCGAGGTAGAGCTCGCGTTCCGTCTCGATGGTGACGATCTTGTCGTCGCGGGGCACGGCGGACATCCAGCCGCGGAGGAATGTGGTCTTGCCGGTGCCGGCCCAGCCGGAGACGAGGGCGGAGAGGTTGGCGCGCACGAGCGCGTCCAGGAGCTGTCTCATCTTGGGCGTGATGGTGCCGAGCTCGACGAGGTTGTCGAGGTCGATGTCGACGTGGTTGTGCTTGCGGATGGTGATGTTGGGGACGGAGTTGTTGGGGCGTCCGACGCCGGCGAAGCGGGCGCCGCCGATGTCGAGGTCGACGCGACCGTAGGGTCGGCTGAACGCGCGGCCGCGCCAGCTGGCGATGTCGTAGATGATCCGCTCAAGGTCGTCGACGTTGTCGGCGCAGGCGGGGCGTCGCTCCTTGCGGCCGTTGGTCTTGGTGACCATGACGTTGTCGTGGCCGACGATGGAGATGTCCTCGACGTCCTCCTCGCGGAGGTACTGCTGGAGCCGGCCGTATCGGAAGACCGAGTCGAAGACGGCCTGGACGTACTGAGCACTCAAGGCATCGGACCACTCCTTCTCCGGGCCGCTGTTCATGCCGACCTGGCGGACGTGCTCCTTCACGCGCTTCTCGATTTGCGCGAGGACGCTCTCCTCGTAGGGAGTCTCAGGGGTTGCGGACGCTGTGGCGACGTCGAAGTCCTGGCGGCTGCGGCTGGATGCCGTGTCGATGTCCAAGGCCTTGACGAACCGGTCGACCTGGCGCCAGTCGATGGCGTTGGCTCCGGGACCGGCGACCGCCTCGAGACGCATCCGCGCCTCGGGGGTGCGGGGCCGCTTGAGAGGTTCGTCGGCCGACAACGGAGCCTCGGCCTCAGGAGCCGCGGAATCGACGAGGTGGAGCGTGGGCTGCCTGGTGGAGGCGGCGAAGAGGTGCGCCTGGCCGGTCGGGGCAGGGCGATGAGTGACAGGGATGTTGGCTGGACTGGTGAGGTCGGCGAGGAACGGGCGCTGGCTCATGTCGATCTCGGGTGCGGTCTCGTCGGTCATCACACTGCCTTCCGGTCGAGGTCGCTGGTGCTGTGCTCGTCGATCGCGGTGACCGCGCGACGGATCGCCTGGCGGTAGGAGTTGCGCTGCGGCTTAGGGTCAGGTCGGCCGAGCGAGAATACGGCTGCGCCGTCGGGGTCGAAGGGGAGGACGGCAAGGACGGGCATGACGTTCTTGTCGAAGGAGGAGGCCGGGATGGGCTCGGCTGGTGCGTCCGTGAGGAGGAGGCGGTACTTCTCGGCGCGTCCGACGCCGTCGAGGCGATCTGCGAGATCGGGGAGCTGGAGGCGCCGGTACATGCGGTTGAGGTCGACCATCGTGCTCGAGGCGATCGTGAGCACCTGGTCGGCGCCGTCGAGGATTGGGAGGCGGATGTCCTCGGGGTCGATGCGGCCGAGGTCGATGAGGACGTCGAAGCCGGCCTCGCTCAGCGATCGGAAGAGGCTCGGGAATCTGGCCCAGAGACCCTGAACTCCGTCGACGATGCCCAGCTGGAAGAACCCGGGGACGACCCACATGCGGTGCTGGGCGGGGATGGCGGGGATGGGGGTCTGCGGGATCTCGGGGAGCTCATGGACGGCGATGGCGAGACCGCATGCGGGGTAGATGAGGTCCTGCCAGGTCAGGAGGCCGCGGGAGAAGGCGACGGCGACCTTGTCGAGGCCACCGACTTCGGGGCGGAGGTTGGAGCGGAAGAACCCAGCCATGGCGGAGGTGACGTTGTGGGTCTCGGCCTCGAACACGATGACCGGGCGTGGCCAGTAGACGGCAGCCGCGAACGTGGCAGTGGTGACGCCGGGCGAGCCGGCGAAGGAGGTGAAGGCGATGACGGTCACGATCACTTCCCTTCGGGAGTGAGGTAGATCGCCACGGCCCCGGCAGCTGCCCGGCTGGTGAGGTCCGCTGCGGCCGTCGCGGGCACGTAGACGTCGACGGTAATGGTGTCGGCGGCTTCATCACGCGCGGTGGCCGAGACGTCTCCCGCGACGGCAGAAGACCCGCTGGTGACCGCTCCTGTAGCAGCAGCAGCCGCATCGGCGGCGACGGGAACGATCGCGACATGGTCGTCGGCGACGAGCGCCTGTGCGGGGAGCTGGGTGCGCTTGAGGGTCAGCCCAACGAGCGCCTTGCCGTCGGGGACGCTGAGGGCCGGCGCCACGGAGGACGACGTGACGAGGCTGCCGGCGGGGAGGTCGACGGTGGCGGTCTGCCCGATGACGTCCGCGGCATCCGCGACCGGGATCCCCTGGGTGTTCTGGCCCTGCGAGATGTCGAGGGTGCCGAGATCGGTCTGGCTGATGATCTGCCCTCGAGCAATGTCGCGGCTGCTGACGAACACCTGCTGGCTGTTCGAGTTGGAGGAGTAGATGAAGACCCCGCCAAGTGCGCCAGCGACGATAAGCGCGATGGCACCCGCCTTCCATGTCCACGGTCGCTTCACGCGCACAGGGGTGATGGAGTCCGCCCGCGCGGCTGAGCTCGGTGCGCGGGTGGCGGTGGCGCTCGTGGCGGGAACGGCGTCTGTGACAGTCACCAAGTTGTCCTCTCGTGGGTCCTACCTACAAGGGGTGGCCTCCGACGAGTGAAGTGGGTCAAATTTGCCCCCACGAGTTCTGTGCCTCCCGTCGACGGCTCCCCCGGGAGCTGCATCGACGGCAGTCTAGGCTGCTTGTGGTTTTTTCCACAAGCGCCGTGTTCCTGGAAAGATGCCAGGCTAGAGCGGACCGCGAATGGTGCGTCGGTATTCGTCCACAGCCCCGTCGAAGGCGGTCGCATCGGCTCGCCACTGCAGCCGGTTGCCCCCACCACCACCGCGGCCGGCGACGTCGGGATCTTGCTCCGGGATCAGGAAGCCCGCAGCGACGAGCGGCCTGATGTGCGCCTCGACACCCGCCCGGGTGAGTCCGAGTTCACTCATCAAGGTCGTCGCAGTACAGGGGCCATCCCGGAAGGCGATCTGGAGGATCCGCGCACGCGTCTCGGAGTAGCCAAGAGCGCGTGCTGACGATGCGAGGTACGGCGCATTCGCCGATTCGTCTCCAACCGTCATGGATCCATCATCCCCCATGCGTCGCGCCATGACCCCAGCCCCGCCACCTGCGGCCCTCTGCGTCAACGCCACCGTATCTTCGCCTTCGACGCAGGCCGAGTATTTCGATGAAACGTCGCTTAGGCGGGACGGCCACGCGAGCCCACTTTGCTTGACGAAGTGCCACACTTGCCACATGGACCGACAGAACGTGCTGCCTCGCTTTCCTGACTCGCCAACCGATTTGTCTCAATTGCGCGCCGATCCGGTATCGATTCACGTTGCGCCCTGGTTTTTTGGTGGCGTACCTGATGACATGAGCACCTTTGTTGCCTGGGACTTGACGCGCACCGGTGACGCCTATATGGGCCGAACTATAGAAAGCGTCAACGGCACGAAGCCCAACTTAGTGCGCACATCTAGGCTTGGTTTGGCTGCGGATCTTTCCGACCCGCGTGGGTACGACCGAGTCGCCGAACGACTGAGGTATCACGACGATATCACCCAGAATCGTGGATCGTGGGAACTAGCCCGACAGCTGCAGAAGGGGATCAGTGAACGCTACCCAAAGGAAGTTGCGCACGCCCTGGCCATATTCCGCGTACTCGTCAGTGGAGCAGAGGCCGCGAGTGATCTTCCCATGGTGATTACGAGTGCGACCGAAGGCTTGCGTGCCTCCAACTTTCACCATGCAGCACTCTTCTTAGTCGAATCGACTGATCGCCTGAGCCGACGGTACGGCGTCGCGCGTGCCATGCTGCACACCGGAGACCACGCCCCCGAACCTGACGCCAAAGAAGTCGACTTCTCGTCGTCGATTCGTCTCATGGAAGATGTGAATGTAGGCCTCTCCGCGTATCTAGAACCATTGGTTACTAGCCTCAGCCCTCACATATGGGCCACTACCGCCCCACGCCCCGGCGGGGTGATCGTGTTTATATTCGGGATCGCCATTAGCGCGAAGCCTATCCTCGACCTTGACCTCCTGGCCCTTTCCGAGCGGCCTGCTGGCGTAAAGGCGTTCATGGGGCTGGATGCTATTCCCCCAACCGCATATCCGGCGGCCTTGCGCTGGTGGACGAAGCAGCTCGACATCGTGTTCTCTCACCTTACCCAACCTGCAAATTATGTTTTAGATGGTCAGTACCATGCTCCATCCGCAGTGGAGCGCATGCTCGCGTTTGAGCAGCTTTGCCGTTCGGTTCAGGTCATAGGCAGCTCTCGAGATGGTCACGCCCGTCGTCTTGCGCTTTTTCACACACTCGATTCACTTGGCGGACTGAACAAGACGCTGACCCGCGATCGAGCGACCACGCTGTCAAAGATGCAGGCCGTACTTGCGGACTTAGAGACGCGTCTTCCATTCGACATCCAGGCTGTCTTATTGCCTCGCGCTCACGCCGCGGTGGCGGCTTTGCAGGACGTCCAAAACGGCTTCTTCATGGTCTCACGGATTCGTGGGAACGAGATTCTACTGCCAGATAAGCATGGCGGCGAGAGCTTGGTGCCACTCGCCACCGCCGCACGGGAGTGGCTGACGGTGTTGCGGAACAGCCAGCATGGAATGGATAAGGCACCGACGCCACGCACTCGCGCTTTACTTTCGGCACATACCGGAGATCTGTCGCCCCGTATTGCGGATCTGGCGTGGCTGAGCTTGCTTGAAATATTGGCGCGGCCTGACCTTCTAGTTCGCGCCCCACGTGCTTCTCATTAGCGAGTGAGCCGATCGGCGGCTAGATGTACGAAGCCTCTGCCGCAATCGACAGGCGCTTGCGAATGCGCTTCAGGCGCGTGCGCAGTCCGTCGACGGTGATCTTCAGGTCGGCAGCGATCGTCATGTGGGACTCGTCTCCCAGGGACGCGCGGCTCAGCAGAGCCACCTCGCTGGAGGTGATGACGTTGGTGTCCACGGCCCACGTGAACAGGTTGGCCAGCTGTGCGTCGGGGCTCTCGCCCGGGTCCTCCCACGCGCCGGCGACATGCTCGAGGATCTCGTCGGACACCGGGTGCGTGTGGCTGGCGATCACGCGGTCGTTGGCGGTCGCCGCCGGCGCGAGGATGCTCAGCATTCCCATGGTCAGGTTCGCCATGACACGTCGGCTGAGGTGGAGCTTGTACGTGCGGATGCTCTCCCACGCAGCTCCGAGAGCGAAGCCCACGCGGTCCGTGCGGTCGAGTTCATCGAGGGCTCGGACGCGGTGCGCCATCCGTCGGGCCGCCGGCACGAGGGCCTGCACCAGGATTCGCTCAGCGCCTCGATGTCCCTCGCGCGCCAGGCAGAGCAGAGCGTGCAGCAGCTCGTCCTGTTCGGCGCCGGTGGCAGTCCGGATCCTCTCGAGCAGGACGTCGCCGCGCTGCGCGCCGAGCGCCCCGTAGACGCTCATCCGCCCGGCGAGATCGGTGTCCCACTCGATGTTCAGCTTCGTGATCAGCGGCGTGATGGGGCTGGCGGTGGCAGTCATGCGGCGCTCCTGGAGAGACGGTCAGTGGTCTCCCCCGACGGTCCTCACGAGGCGTGTACCCCCGCGTGTACCGCCTTGGCCCCGCGACATCGGACGCGTGTCTTCGTCCGCTTGGCGCGCTGACGGGCCCGCAAACATGCGGGTCGCACGCGTGTGCTGGGGGTTCTGCAGATCCGTCGAAGTTTTTTGACCCACTCCCCCTCGCAGATCGCACCCCTCATAGGTGACGGGCCAAATCGGTCCGACCCGTGAAGGGAGAGACCCGATGGCCACCGACCGACCCGCCACCCGCGCACCGGAGATCACCGACGAGCTCCTCGTCGAGCTGCAGAGCCACGCGACCGTCCTCGCCGCGAAGGACCAAGCCGAGGAGATCGCCCTCGACCTCCACGAGGACCCGTTCAGCCCGACGACCCGCAGCAGGGTCCTCGGCTGGTTCAAGTCCGACACCTACCGCGCCGCCACTCAGCGCGCCCGTGCCCTCCGTGGGGCCCCGGAGGTGGAGTGACCGATGAAGCTCCTGAAGAAGAACTCGGCACCGTCCGGGCAGCCCACGCCTCCGCCCGCGCCCGCGCTCGGCGCCACGCCGAAGGCGCCGACGCCGTCGTCCGCGAAGTGGACCAACGGATCAGCTCTGGGTGCCCGGGGGGTCTCTGCGCTGGTCGGGATCGCTGTCGTGTGTGGGCCGGTCGCTCTCGGTGCGCAGATGTTCACGTCCAGCGCACCGGTACAGAGCGCTCCGGCGCAGGCCGAAGCGGCGTTGAGCACAACGCAGCAGTCTGCCGGCGGGTACGCCGTCGGCTACGTCGGCGCATGGCTGAGCTCAACCCGTGACGACAGCGCCTCGCTGAGCAACTACTTCGCCGGCTCGACGCTGAGCCTGTCGACGACACCGTTCGAGTACCGCAACATCGCCGTCGCATCTCTCACGCCGTCCACCGCCGGGGATCTCATGACGGTCGTGGTCGCCGCCGACGTGAAGGACGAGCAACTGTCCGATTCCAAGAAGGCACCATCCTGGCCGCGGCGGTATTTCCAGGTCGCTGTGAGCACTTCCGGGAGCACGCTCGCCGCCCTCACTCTTCCCGCGCCGGTCGCTGGGCCGGGTTCGACGACCAATGCGCCGCCAACGGACTACCCAGCGTCGGTTTCGACGGCGGATCCGCTTGGAGGCAGCGTGATGTCGTTCCTCACCTCCTATCTCACGGGACAAGGAGCCGTCGAGCCTTATACGTCTCCTAATGCGGGTATCAGCGCGATCACGCCGGCGCCGTACACAGCTCTCACGCCCGTCTCCATCACTGCGGACGCCAAGCCCGTGGCCAAGCCGCAGGACGGCTCCACCGCCGCAGTTCTCGCCACGATCACGACTCAGAACGCAGTCAGCCAGACCCTGACCGCCACATACGCACTGACGCTGACCGCGCGCGCGAACCGATGGGAAGTCTCCGCCATCGAGGCGGCGCCGAAGGTCTCTACCACGCCCAATGCCACCCCCACCCCTGCACCAACCGGTGCTAGCAGCTCGGAAGGAAAGTAGTCATGTCCGCACTTCTTCTCACCGTCACCGACCCGTCCGTTCTCGCCAACGCCGCTGACCCCCAGGTTCTCGCTGCCGGAATCATGGCCACCGCGTCGGACCAGCTCACGCAGTTTCAGCAGCTCCTCCTCAAGGCCGCAGGCGTCGCTGGCATCATCTTTCTCGCGAAGATCGCTTACGACAAAGGTCTGGGTATGGCAGCCGTGCTGAGCGGCGTTCTCGTCGTTGGTGTATTCCTGTGGGCGGTCAACGGTGGAGCCGACTGGTTTCAGAAGCAGGTTTCGGGGCAGGTCAACACTACGGCGAGCATTGTTCTCGTGACGCCTGAACCGCCTGCGTCGTTGGTCTGAGTCGCTGTGTCTGATCTGCAGAACGCTTCGCGAGTAGCAAGGTTCTACACGAGCGCGCGGCGTATTCCGATCTTGCTCGGGAAGTGGCCGAATGGTGGTCGCATTCCGGGGGGTCCGTACCGCATCGTGCAGCTCGTCGTCGGCAGCCTGGTTTTCGTCATCGGGTGGAACACGCGCTGGCTGTGGGGTGGCTCGCAGATCCCCTTGGCACAGCTCTTCACACTCGTGTTGGTCACTGCCGCCGCGACCTGGTTATCGGGCCGGATCCCGTCCACGAAGCGGAAGCTCCCGAATCTGCTCATGGACTCCATGACCGCGCTGACCGCACCAGGCCACGGCACGTACCGGGGCCGCATTTTCCGGTTGGCGCCGCCTCATGTGGCGGGAGGGGCCGTGTTGCTCGGCGACGGGCTGCTCGAACACCCCGCAGATGACATCGAGTCGTCTGTAGAGGCGCACGAGCCCGCTGCGGAGTCTGGCCCTAGTTCCGTCGTGCATTCGGCAGCGCCCGTCCTCGTAGCCGCGGCCGACCCGGCGGACGCTCCTTCGCCTTCATCGGAGGCGACCGAGGGGCTTCCCGACAACGTCATTCCGCTCGTCCCTCGTTCGTCGTACGGGACCGGGCTCGAGCGCCTGCTGGATCAGGCCCGACGAAAGGAAAACTCATGATGCGCGTTCCCGCCATCGCGATGACCGAACACCTGATGTGGACGCGGCACGGCACCGTATGGGCCACGTGGCGACTGCAGGGCTTGCCCAAGGGCTTCGGCACATCCGAGAAGACCAAGGAGTCGGTGCATGCGCACCGCGCCCTCATCCAGTCCTTCCATGGTGAGTCGCTGCTGCTGGGGCTGACCGCGGATATGGACCCCGTCACGCTCGTGAACCAGATGCTCGACGGGGTGAACATCCTCGAGCACCGTGGATGGGCAGAGGAGGCGATGCTGACGCTCGACAGCCTGGCCGAGCGTGCACTTGGCCGCCGGGAGTTCTGGCTCGCCGTCCCGCTACGCACCGGGGGCTTGAAGAACGAGCTCCGCGTCGCCGCCCGACAGGCCGACACCTCTGCGCGGGAGATGCTCGCGTTGCCGCTGCGACCTCCGTCGGCGCACGAGATCACGGACGCGCTGCAGGCGGCCGGGAAGATCGAAGAGCAGCTGCCCGACGCGTTCAAGGCGCACCGGGCCACAGTCGCGGAGCAGGTCTGGATCGCGGCGCATGCGCAGAACCGCGGGCTGCAGATCGACCTTGCGGCTCCGATGCCTACGGGCTCGCCTGCCCGCGGTGTGGCCACCCGCTTCCGCCGGCAGGCGTCGTCCCCCGTCCGCCCGAGCAGCGTCTTCCCTCACCCGCTTCTCGATGAGGCCGGTCAGTCCGACCGGGCCAACAAAGGCGCACGCTTCGACCCGCTGAACCGCCGCTTCCTCAAGGTCACGAACCTGCGCGACGACATCACCTCGTACCAGGTCATGCTCGCGCTGAGCGGATCGCCGAAGGGCGGGTGGGACGAGGACGCCAAGTGGATGAACCGTATCGACCAGCTCGGCGTCGACGCGGACTGGGCGTGGCGTCTTCGCACTTCACCCGCACTCGCCGCGAGGCACCGCAACAAGCGGACCGAGGCCAACCTCTCTGACCAGCTGGAGCAGCAAGAGGGCACGGCCGCGATCACCGGTGGGGCGGGGAGCTCGACGAGGCGGCGATGACCCTGCAGAGCTACCACTCCGCGCTGGGCAGTAGCGAGAAGGAGGTGGAGGTCCAGGGCACGCTCATCATCGCGGTCGGCGGCGCCACTCCGGAGGAAGCACGCGACAAGGCGGAGTTCCTCCGGAAGGACTTCAAGAACTTGGACTTCCCTCTCGAGGTGCCGCTAGGCGCCCAGGAAGCCCTGTGGTGGGCGATGTGGCCCGGGGTGCCCACGGAGCGGCAGGTGAAGGAGTTCACCGAGATCACCACCGGTCACGACTTCTCCACCCTGGTGCCGATCACGTCGTCGGACCTCGGTGACGACAAGGGGTTGCTGTTCGCCGAGAACACCACGTCCGGCACCGCCCGGCCGGTGTTCCTGAACCTCGAGGGCCAGATCCAGGGAGACGTTTCCGGCTCGATGGGTGTGGCAGCTGAGCCTGGCGCCGGCAAGACCATCGTCCTCAAGGACACCATCGGCGCCGTGCACGATCGGGGCGGCATCTTCGTCGCCATCGATAGGACCGCTTCCTGCGAGTACGGCACCTTCGCTCGGTCGCTGGATCCCGAGCACACCTCGATCGTCGATCTGACGGAGCCGGAGTTCTCGCTGGACCCGCTACGGGTCTTCGGCCCTGTCGTGGGCGCATCGCACATGCAGACGCTGCTCTCCGCGCTGCTGGGCGTGCCCGCCCGCTCTGACGGCGGTGTGCTGCTCTCCGAGCTCCTGGCGCCGGAGTACGCCGTCAAGCACCAGCTCACCGACGCCGGCGCGCTGCTCGAGCACGTCCGAGGCCTGGCCACGACGAACGCTGAGGCCAAGAGACTCGCCGGTCTGATGGGTCTCTACGCGAACAAACAGTACGGCGCGGTCCTGTTCGACGGAGATCTCAAGCCCCTGGATCTCACTTCCCGGGGGATCGTGTTCCTCACCCACGGCGTTGCGCTCCCGGAAGCACACGAGCTCACCAATCCCGACCTCTTCCGCGAGATGGGACTCCCCAAGCTCTTCGGGCGCGCCATGTACGCGCTACTGATCAGCATCGCTCGCGAGATCTGCTTCGGGAACAAGGACGTCCTCACCCTGTTCGTCGTCGACGAGTGCTTCCACGTCACCGCCTCCATCGAAGGAGCTCAGGAGCTTCTGACCTTCTATCGCGATGGCCGGAAGCACATGGCGCCCGTCCTGGTGGCCAGCCAGGATGCACGCGACTTCGGCGACGAAATCAGTCGAGGACTGATCAAGAACCGCATCTTGATGAGGCAGACCGACACCGACCTCGCCATCACGAACCTCGAGTGGTTCCACAAGGACTTCGGCACCGACGAGGAGCTGGTCAAGACGGTCACCGAGGACCTCTCCCCCCTCGGGCCCGACAACACGGTCCCCGCGGAGCGCCGCGGCGAAGGCCTGATGCGCGACGCACAGGGCCGGATGGGCAAGATCCGCAAGACCGTGTCGCTGCGGCCGGAGCGCCGGAAGGCGACGCTCTCGACCCCGGGCATGCGCGGCGATCGAGAGAAGGTCGCGTCGTGATCGCCGCTCACCTCGCCACGGCGTACCGCACCGCTCGCTACCGCGTCCGGCTCCTGCAGCGGTGGGTGCTCACTCACCCCCGGCGCAGCGTGGTCTTCGCCCTCATCGCCGGCTGGCTGGTCATGGCCTACCTGGGCACCCCCTCCGCCTACGCGGACGGCGACGGGGACGTGACCCTGCCGTGGCTGCCGCCGAATGCCGTGTCGGATTCGCACGGTGTGAGCCTCACCCACTACGCGATCTTGCCCCTGGACCGAGGGGACGCCTGGACGATGCAGAAGTCCTTCCTGTCGAACATCATCGACTTCATCTGGACGCCCATCGTGGGCACCATCGCCTGGGTGCTCTGGCTCTTCCAGTGGCTGCTGGAGTTCTCCTGGGTCGGCTGGCTGGCGACGCCCATCAGCGGGATCTCCACGACGCTGCAGCAGTTCATGAGCGGCATCGGTTGGATCCCGTTCGCGCTCGTGCTCACCGCGTTCGTCGCCGGCATGGTCTTCATGTCCGGCCGCTACGCCGCCGGCGGATTCGAGTTCCTGATCTCGATCATCTGCGCGGTGATGGCTGTCGGCATCCTCGCCAACCCCGTGGGAACCCTCACCGGCGACACCGGGGTACTCCACTGGTCTCGGTCGTGGGGAGGGAACCTCGCCGCCAGCGTGGCCTCCGACGACGGGAAGATCTCGACCGCCGACCCGACCCCCGACGACGCGGCGAAGGTCCTCTCCAGCACGATCACCAGCCAGCTTGTCGACGTCTTCGTGCGCCGACCTGCGCAGGTCATCGCGTTCGGGAAGGAGCTCACGGGCCCCTGCGACGACGTCTTCACCACGCAGATGACGGCCGCGAATCCGATCGACTCGTCGTCGACGAGCGTCCGTGACGCGGTCGGATCGTGTGACAGCGGTGCCGGGAAGTACGTGACCAACCCCAACTTTGGACAGATCTTCACCGTGCTCACGATCGCGAGTGGATCCACCATCCTCATGACGCTGGGCGTCGGCTTCGCCTTGATCCTGTTCGGGACGGTGATCTACGCCCTCTACCAGGCGCTCAAGCTGACCGGGGCGGTGTACGCCGCCGTGGCGCCCGGTGTGGCTCGGGAGGCGCTGTGGAAGTCGCTGTTCGGCATGTACCTCGCGGCCATGTTCGTCGGTGCCTCCGTGATCCTGCTCGCCGCCTACCTCAAGATCCTGGTCAGCATGCTCACGAGTGCGAGCGCAGCCGGGATGAACATCCTCGGCCAGACGTCCCTGATCAGCACGGTCGTCACGGCGCTGCTGATCATGCTGGTCTACATCAGGCACCGGGTGCACAAGGCGGGAGATTCGCTCGCCAAGAGGCTCGCTCGTCTCGGTTTCGGCCGTGCGTCCGCGCCGCGCAACCGGCCTCTGGCGAAGGAGGCCCTCCGCGCGGCCGAGCGTTTCATCCCGAGGCCCCAAGCACCGGCGCCGGAGACCTCCCAGTGGGGCATGTGGTTTGCGCGGCGCACGCAGATGCCTGGTGTCGCAGGCCCTGAGCCGCGGGACGCTGGTCACTTCACGGCGAGTCCGGTTCCGGCGCCGAATGGCCACAGCGGCGGCGGTGCCGTCAGCGCGGCGCTCGGGGGCGTAGGTACCGCCGCTCAGCTCGCTCTGAGCGCCGCCTCCGGAGGTTCCTCGTCCGTCGCGGTGAAGCTCGCGCACATGGCTGGGACCCAGGTGCTCCAGCGGCACCTGGTCGTACCCGAACAGGGCGCACAACGCCCCTCGCGGGACCGTGACCTTCCCCGCGAGTTGAGCCAGGCGGCGCCTCACGCCACCATCCCGTTCGGTCGGCAGATCGTCGTCGGTCCCGACGGGACAGGCCGTGTCGCTCCCGCCGCCTCGCCCACGGCACGGACCTACCGAGCGACAGTCGTTCGGCCACCCCGGAATGCCCGGGTCGATCCTCTGCGCGACTCCCTCAAGCGCGCGGCCATGCGGGAGCTGACGCCATGAAGCGGGGATGGCTGCTCTCTATCGTCGCTACGGCACTCGTGGTGCCCTGCGCGCTCTTCGGGAGCCTTCTGATGCTGACGATGGAGATGGTCAGCGGAGCGGCCGGCGGAGGCGGGCACGTGACCTCTTGTGGCGGACGCGGAGGGGCACCGTCGACCGCCTTGACGAAGCTGACCGTGCCCACGCGAACGTCGACCAGCAGCATCGAGCTGTCCGCCGGCCAGCTGCAGAATGCGGCGACGATCATCTCAGTCGGTCAGTCGATGAACGTGCCCCCCGCGGGGCTCAAGGTGGCCTTGATGGTGGCGCTGCAGGAATCGACCCTGCGGAACCTCGCCAACACGACCGTGCAGGCTTCGCTGGCGTACCCGCATGACGACACCGGACACGACCACGACTCCGTGAACATGTTCCAGCAGAGGCCGAGCGCCGGGTGGGGAACCGTTGAGGAGCTGATGCACCCCGAGTACGCCGCCAAGGCGTTCTTCGGCGGCCCGGCCGGCCCGAACAACGGCTCGCCGCGCGGCCTGCTCGACGTGCCCGACTGGCAGCAGATGGCCCCGACCGATGCCGCTCAAGCAGTGCAGGTGTCTGCGACTCCGAGCGCGTACGCGCGATGGGATAAGGCCGCCGACGAGCTCATGTCCGCCGGCGGTGCCGGCAAGGTCAGCTGCACCACGGACACCGTCGGCGGCGGCGGGTCGTGGAAGGCCCCCAACGGGAAGACCGGGCAGGACCTCGTCACGTACGCCGAGCAGTTCGTCGGGAAGGTGCCCTACTCCGGTGCGTGCGGGAGCTCCGGAAGCCCGACCGCCGGCTGGTGCTGCACGGGGTTCGTCTACTACGTCTACCACCAGGTGCTCGGCATCGATCTGCCGAGCACGGTCGTGAGCGGGCAGCTGGCGATGGCGACTCAGATCCCGGCCTCCCAGGCTCAGGCCGGGGACCTCGTGGCGTGGGTAGGTCACCACATCGGGATCTACGACGGCAACGGCGGGCTGATCCACTCTCCGGACTGGGGTCGCAAGCTCGAGCACGCCAAGAGCTACGACTTCACGATCGGCGGTGCAGGGCCCACGTTCTACCGGGTCAACGCCTTGGGCTCCGGGAGCTGGTGACGATGCGATCACGTCCTCGTCTCCTGATCGCCGCGGCTCTCACCGTCGCCGCTCTCCTCGGCGCGGGCGGGGCATGGCTCCTCGGTCCGCATGCGCATGACGCTCCGTCCGCGGAGTCATCCCCGTCGGAGACGGCACCTGTCCCGGTGCCCGTGGCGACATCCGGCACCGCGCCGGCGCCCGCTGCGCCGGCCGCACTCGGCCCCGACGCCTTGACGGCAGCCGGATCGGAGATCTCCGTGGGGTTGCCGGCCACGGTGACGCTCAACACGGGAAGCGGCGACATCGTCTACGCCCGGGTCACCCTGCAGGAGCTCGCCGAGCTCGCACCATCCGATGCGGCCGCGGTGGTCGCCGCTGTGCCGGCGGCGACGGGGTTCACCACGGTGTACGCGATGCCTGCCACCCTCACGGTGCTCAGCATCGCCACGGCGGACGGCGCCCCGACCTCCGCCAGCTCGCTGAGCGCCGGCGACCTGGCCCGGTTCAGCATCGCCGTCCGGCCCGGCAGCGATCCCCTCCCGTCGACCGGAACGGTGTCCTCGCGCGGCTGCTCCGGTCTCTCCGCGTCCTCGACGGCGATCCATCCAGGCAGCGGCCTGCAGTGGTGCCTTCACGCGTTCTCCGGCGGCACCGTCGCCGGGACTCCTACTGGCGGGCAGTACCAGGCCGCCACCGGCCGCTACGTCTCCCCCGTGACCTGGGCATCCCAGACGTTCCGGCCCACGTCGGAGATCCCGTGACGGATCTGACCCACTCGGCCCCTCCCAGACCACCCCTTCTAGGTGAGAGCACCAGCGAAAGGACATCTCATGCGCAACGGCAGCAGTAGCCACAGCTTCATGGACTGGATCATCATGTGCGGAGCCGCCGTCCTCATCCTGCCGCCCCTCCTCGCACATCTGCTGCCCCAGGTGCAGCAGGCCCTCGTGACCGCGCAGGTGCTCGTCGACCACGACGTCGTGGTCCCGATCGGCGTCGGCGCCGGGCTCGATCTGGGACGCACCGTGCTGGTCGCCGGCGCTGTGCTGCTGTTCGTGCTCCTCACCGTGACCGTCCTGCGCCGCCGGGCGGCCCGCACGGACGACCGGACCCGCTCGTGAACTCCGGCCCGGTCTCCTACTCACCGCTGCCCCGCATCCCAGGATGGAGCACGCCCGTGCTCACCCTGGGAGCCGTGGGCACCATCGCGGTCGGCGCGGGGATGGTGACCGACAACCCCGGCCTCGTCACGGGCGCCGTGACGGGCACCCTGCTGACGTCTGCCGGCGCCATCGCTCTGAACTGCCAGCACCGCCGCCGCCTGGAGCTGGCCGACATGTACCTCCTCAAGCTGTCCCCGCAGCTCGGCTGGCCAGCCCCCGACCGTAAGCACCTCACGGTCTCGGGCTGGCGAGGCGGGTGGATCGGCACCCCGAAGAGGATCAAGATCCGGTTCAACCCGCTCGCCGACGAGAGCGCGCCGCAGATCGTCGCGGAGGCCCGGCGCCTGGCGAAGAGGCTCTTCGGCACCAGGTACCGGGCCACGCGTCAGGACGACCGGAAAGGCATCCTCGTACTCACCCGCCTCGACTCGGCAGCCGAGTCGAACACGGACGTGCAGATCGAACGCGTGAAGACCCTGACGTCGAAGATCTTCGGCGCCGACAGCACCTGCAAGACCCGCTTCGCCGACAGCGGGGAGCTGCGCGAGATCACGGTCACGTTCGAGGTCAGCCACCGCCTGGCCTCCGCAGCCCTGCGAGCACGGATCGAGACGCAGATCTCGGCCATGTTGCACGGTCGGTGGCGTGCGTTCTGGGACCTCCAGAACGACACCGTTCGCCTCGAGCTCCGACCGCAGCTGAAGACCTACATCCCGAACCCCAACATCGCGCCCGACGTGGTCGACCCGCTCAAGACCTACGACGAGCTCGAAGTGCCCGTGGCGATCGACGAGGACGGCAACACGATCGTCTGGAAGCCGAAGGACGACCCCCACGGGATCGTCACCGGGAAGACCGGCAAGGGCAAGACCGTCGCCCTGCTGAACATCGTCATGTATCTCGCCGCATGCGGTTGGAAGGTCTGGGGCATCGACGGCAAGCGCATCGAGCTCCTCGGGCTCCGCTCCCACCCGAACGTGCAACTACTCGCCGGCCGCGTCGACCACCAAGCCCGAGTCGCGCACGAGATGTACGAGATGATGCAGCGCCGCTTCGAGCAGTACGAAGCCGGCCTGGTCAAGCTCGAGGACTTCGAGCCCGTCCTGTTCGTCATCGACGAGTACAAGACGTTCCGCAACGCGGTGACCGCCTGGTACCGCACCGTGAAGCCCAAGGGTGCCAGCACCGTCCCGGCCACGCTGAACGAGATCTCCGACTTCGTCAGCCTCGCCCGCAAGGCCCGCATGCACCTGATGCTCGGCCTCCAGCGCCCCGACGCCGAGTTCCTCACCGGTGACATGCGCGACAACTTCAACTTCCGCATGAGCTTCGGCCGCCTCTCCCCCGACGCCGCGAAGATGATGTGGGACTCCTTCTCCACCGGCGTCACCATCCCCCTCAACGCCAAGGGTCGCGGCATGGCCGTCAACCGCGACGGCGTCCCCGTCGAAGTCCAGGCCTACTGGACGCCCGACCCCTACCAGACCGACCCCGAGAACCCCGACGTGTGGGTCTTCCCCAACGACCTGCAGATCATCGAGCAGCTCCAGCCGAAGGTGCGACTGCACGAGAACATGCGGATCATCGACCCCGAGGACACCGGCGACTGGGTCGATCTCGACGGCAAGGACGACAAGGACGCCCCCAACTTCAACGACTACATGGACGCGCGGATCACCACCGTGTCCGCGGCCGACGCGGCGCCGAAGCGGAGGATGGCGGGGGTCTTCGAGTCCTCCTCGAAGGTAGCCGTGCTGGAGCGGATCACGACCGACAACGAGGAGCCGGAGATCCCCGATGAGGACGAGCTCTTCGCCGGCTACAGCCCCGCCCAGGAAACCGGCATCGACGACCTCCTCGGCGACGATGGCACCTTTGAGCACGAGGGCGCGCTCGTGCTCGTCGACGAGGGCAGTGACAGCTGGGGCCTCATCGACTTTCTCGAGGTCGGGCTGGACGATGAGGGCGACGTCGAGATCTCCTACCGGGACTTCGCGACCGGTGAGCCTGGGTCGCTTTCCGTGCCCGGATCCGAGCCTCTGGTGGTGCGTCTACCCGACGCCGGCGTCTCGTGAGTGGCCTGAAGACCCGACACGCCCAAGGTGATGGCCTGGACTTATATGTGCATGCACGGTTAAGTGGGCCTTATGTCCTCCTACCGCCGTCCCCGCGACTCCATGGCGGAGCCTGCGCGCCCCGGTTGGCTGATCGAGCAGTCCTCCAAGGACCGCATCGAGAAGCTGGCAGATCATCTGCACATGTCGGCGTCCGAGTTCGTGGACGAGATGGTCACTCATCTGGAGATCGACGATCGCGGCGTACCGACGTGGTGGACACGTCCCGTTCCGACGAACGATGGGGAGTTGCCTATCGACTCGGCTTAACGAGGAAGGCCCCCCGCTTGCGCGAGGGGCCTAAAGCTCTGGTTCTGAACCTTCTGTTGCTTGGCGGCCACGAGGTTCCGAACTCTTCCAACTCAGCACCGGTAGTCAGCCGGGGCTTTGTCGTACCACCCCGGAGTACCGAGGAGGTGTTCACATCGTAACCCCACTGCTGGGAGTTCCGCATGCCCATTTTGGGTCTGCCGCGCCCCAGTTCACCCCGATTTCGCTTCCTGACCCTGCAACACCGCGTGTTGCAGGCAGCAACACGGCCGCAACACGGCGTGTTGCCACCAGCAACACGACAGCAAGCTCCGAGCAATATGTGAGCTTGCCGCCGGACGGGTCGCCCGCGTTGGCGGCACGGTGGGACGACTTCCAGCGCGCCGAGGTGCACCGGGAGACGAACCCTCCTGGGGCTCCTGAGCGGCCGTCGACGTCGTGGTCACTGCCGGTCCCCGAGGGTGCCTACGCCCGCGTGCCGGCATGGTGGAGCAAGGCTGAGTTCCTGGCTCTGGCTGTCGCGAGAATCCACTCCGAGGAGGGTCTCGCCATCCGCGCGACGTTCACCGGATCGCGGACGGCATCCGCTTCGAAGCTCGAGGGCGTCCTCCAGGTGCTCGCCGACGCGGCCGACTACGAGACCGGACGCTGCGTGACGGTCACCAACGCCACCGTGAGCGCTCGCGTGGGCTGTGACGTCCGTACGGTGCAGCGGTCCTCGCGGATCCTGGAAGCGCTGGGGCTCGTGGTCGTCCTCGTGGCGGGCCGGCGCCTCAACGAGCAGGAGCGCGTCGAGGCGAAGGCGTTGCACAACGGGAACCAGTTCGGTGCGGGCTCGGTCCGGGCGCTGACGGTGTCCCGCGAGCTCGCTCAGAAGCGGATTGTCACCCTACCTAGCACCAGCACTTCTTCTTCTACATCTCACCCCCTTAAGACCTCACCAAGGCGCGCAGGAGCGCGCTCGACCGCCGCTACGCGGCCGATGCAGCGAAGAAGTCATCCCCGACCCGGTGCCAAGCCGGCGCCCGTACGCACATTGGCATTCCGCCGGCTTGCCGCGGAGCTCGATGCCGTCGACGAGGCTGCCGCCCGAACGGGTCGGGTACTGGGTCGGTTCACGCAAGGCCGGTCGATCGAAGGCCTGTATCGCACCCTCGAGGCTGCCCACATCAACGAGACCATGTCCGCCGCCGAGATCTTGGACGTTCTGCGGTACCGCCCGGGGATGCGGCTGCGCGACGGACTCGCGTGGCTGAACGGGCATGCCTGGGTCCGCGCCCAGATCGCGTTCTACCGGGACAGGCCGGCATCCTCCGTCGACGGACGCCCAGAGGTCCTGTCTCCCGGCGCCGAGATCCTCGAGGAGCGCGACGCGCGCTGGGCGCGTGAGAAGGCGCAGGCAGACGAACGCCGTGCCGCGGCCGCGGAGGCCCGAGCGGAGGAGGCCCGCGTACGCGCCAAGCTGCGCGAGGAGCAGGACGCCATCGACGCCGTCCTGGCCCAGATGCGCCGTGACTTCTCCCCTCGCCGAACTTCATCCCGGCGCACGGTGTCCCCCTCGGCCCCTGCCCGGGCGTAGACGCCGGCGGGTACTCCAGGTGGCATGCCCATCACAGCCGCGTTCGCGCCCGCCGCGGGCGTGAAGGTCGCGCTGACGCGCACGGACGGTCAGACGCCGTCGGTGACCACCACCGACTGCAGCCGGCCCAGGGCACGATGCTGGCCTGGTTGATGCAGCGCCCGTGAGACGTCGTCGCATCCACGCACCCGGAGCGCCGGTGGCCGGAGACAGGACTCCGCCGCGATCGAACGGCAGTGATCGGGCAGGACGGCCGTGGCCTTGCTGCCAGCAACACGCGAGCAAGCTCTGAGCTGGCTGCTGGTGGCGCCTTCCATGGGCGGGTGTATTGAAGGAGAGCCCTGGAAGGGTTGGTCGGTCCGCTTCACCCTTCGGGCGAGCCTCCCGACCAAGCCTACCGGGGATGTCAAGAAATATTGCTGGCGACTTGCTCCTGGCTTGCTCGCAGCTGGCTGCCGACTTGCTCGCCGCTGGCCGCTGGCAACACCCGGGCATGCCGCCTGCAAGCTCGCCCCACGGCGTCCGGACATGACGGTGCCCCCGGCCGACTCGACCAGGGGCACCGTCATGCTGCGTGAGGAGGGCGCTACGAGGCGGGGCGCCTCTTCGAGGCCTTCTTCTCCTCCTCAGCCGCGAACTCGGCGGCCAGCTTGTCGGCCATCGCGCTCACCGCCTCAGCGGAGTGCTTCCTGCCGTACGTCGCCCGGATCGCCTGGATCACGATGGTGTCCTTGAACGTCCGCTCTCCGCGCTCCTTCGCCGCCTGCACCTCGAGCTCGATCAGCGCCAGCACGTCGAACCGGAACCGGTACGTCACCGCCTTCCGCTCAGGCGCGACCACACGAGGCTGCTCCAGCGCCTCTGGGGCACCCGAGATCGCCGTGATCTGCCTGTCCTCCTCCTCGATCTGCTCCCTCGAGACGCTCGTCTTGTGGGACGCGAGCTTCGTCCAGTCCGCCCCTCGTGCGTTCGTCACTTCTCGTCCTCCGTGTCCACGGGCTCGGTGGCCGCTGCGTCATGCGTGGTGTCGTCGTCAGCGCTCGGGCCGGCGATGATCTCCTCGAGCACGGCCGGGTACACGCCCAGATCCCGGGGCACGGTGCCCATCGCCTGGCTGTACAGCTCCTTGAAGGGGACGTGCGTGTCGAATACACGCATGCCTTGGGCCTTCAGGCCCTCACGCGAGGTGCGCAGGCTGATCGTGTTCTCCCGTGTGCGGGTGATGAGCACCGACAGCTCCAGGTGCGGGCGCATGACACCGACCTCGGCCGCAGCGTCGATCGTGGACTGCATGCGCGAGATGTCCCCGGGCGTCGGTCCCACCGGCACGATGAGGTGGTCGGTGACGGCGAGGGCCTGGCGCAGGATCACCGGATCGTGAGGGCCGGTGTCGATGATGAGGTGGCTGGTGGGGTTGTAGTCCTTCACGCGCTTCGCGAGGTGCTGCGACGCCCAGTAGACAACCGTGATGGACGCCGGCCACTCCTCGCCGGCGAGCTCGCTCCAGTCGAGCGTGGTGCCGTTCGTGCTGTCCGCGTCGATCAGAGTGACCTGCTGACCGGTGCGCCGCTGGAGGGCGAGGGCGAGTTCGACGGAGGTCGTGGAGCGGCCGACGCCACCCTTGAGGCAGCCGACGGTGAGCCGCAGCGGTGCGTCGAGAGGGCGGACGTCGGGCGGGGTGGTGCTGACGGGTGAAGTCATCGATCACACCTTTCTAAGTGCTTGCTACTGTACAGCTCAGAGCTTGCTCGCGTATTGCAGTTTGTGCGTGTCATGAAGATCGTGGAGGAGTGGGGGTCCGGGTGCGACGCGTGCGGCCGCGGGCCTGCTCGCGGAAGTACCCGGGCGTCTTGGCCTTCTCGTACACCGTCATCGTCACGCCCGTGATGGGCGTCGAGGTGACGTCGAGGTTCGTGTACCGCTGAGCGGACTCGGCGCTGAGCCACGCGAGGGCGTTCCCGTTGGCCTCATTGATGCGCTGCAGCATCGTGGAGGCGTTGTAGTCGTTGACCTCCATGACGCGGCCGTTCGCGTACGTGAGGCGGGTCCTGATGAGCTTCTGGGTATCGCGGGCCTGACCACGAGCCGCAGCGCGGACGCGGTCGAGGATCTCCCGGTCCGCGGTGGCGCGACCCTTGGCGTCCTTGCTCTTCGGGATGTTCAGCTCGTGCTGGCGGCCGCCGCCGGCGAGGTAGGTGGTCGACCGCAGCCGGCCGCCCTGCTTGGCCGAGGTGTAGCGCCCGCCCGTGTCCACTGGCGGTGCGCTCTTAGTCGCGGCGCCCCTCTTCGTGCGCACGGGCACGAGGGTGTTGTCCCGGGTCCGGCGCCGCGGAGGCACCGTCGTCGCGCGTCCGGTATCGGCCAGCTCGAGCAGCGTCGCCCGATACACGCCACCGCTGGTCTCGCCGTTCAGGATCTTCCGCACCATGCGAGGGCTTCGCTGCAGCTCCGCGGCGATCTCCGCCGTGGTCACGCCGCGGCCCCGAAGCGTCTGCACGAGCTCCAGAGCAGAGCGTGTGTCCTCGGCCATCAGTCCGCCTCCGACACACGCGGCGCCCACGCGCCCGCGGGTCCGACCCTGTCGGCTCGCGCGCGCAGGGCGGTGCGTGCATCTAGCGTGGCCGGGGTGTTGAAGGAGCCTTCGATGACGCTCACCAGGCGCAAGCGGCCGGTCTTGCCGTCGTCGCCGCCATCGTGCTCCTGGGGAAGGCTCCACTGCGGCACGTGCGTCGTGTAGAGCGCGTCACCGTTGATACCGATGAGCGTGTGCGGGGCCAGCTTGAGCGCGCCGCCGGTGTGGTTCCCGAAGGCGGTGGGAGCGTCGAGTACACGCGCACGTCCACGGCCCCAGATCTGCCAGGCGAGCTCGGGGTGGTACATCCGCTGCGTGCGGGTGTTGATCGTGCTGGGCACGCGGAAGATGTAGAGCTCACCGTGACGCTGGACGCTGCGCTGGAACTCCGGCGGGATCTCCATCGGGTTGGTGACCACGCGCGTCTGCTCGCGGCCCGAGGACGCCAACGCACCGATCGTGTAGATCATGATCGAGCGCAGCGCCGTGCTCAGGGCACGCTGCATCGGCACCGGGATCTCCGGGTTCTGCGTGACGCGGTCCCGAGCCCTGATCATGCGCTCGGCGAAGGTGTCCAGCGGCTTGGCCTTCTGGAACACGATCGCCTCGAGGGGATCGATCAGCCAGCCGGCGTTGAGCGCCACGGAGATCTCGGCGGCATCCGCCCAGGTCTCCCCCGTCGCGCCTGGACGATTCGGGTAGTACCAGCCGTCCTCGACGCGGAAGTGCCGCATCCCGAGGATCCCGACATGCCTCCAGTCGGCCGGCACGGTGAAGCGCACGTGGTACCTGGCGCGCGCGTACGGATTCGTCGTCATGAGTTCGTAGGCGGCCGACCTGTTCAGCCGGACTGCAGGGCCGATGCCCAGCTCGCGGCAGAGGGCCGCGTACATGAAGCGGCCGTCGACGTGGGCGAACGTCGAGATCTTCCGGGTCTTGACGGGGTCGATCATCGGCACGCAGTCCTCGTGCTCCTCGAAGCTGGGGCCGGCGACGAGGTGCTCGTAGTGGTGCTGGCCGCTGGTGCGGTGCTGCTCCTCGTCGATCTCTTCCGAGATGGGGACCGGGTTCACGTTCTTCGGTAGCGACCAGGCCCACAGGTTCGTGCCGGTGGCGGCAGGGCTGAGCATCAGGCGGGCGCGCTCATCGACGGACGCGATGACAGCTGCCAACGTGTCCCAGGTCAAGCGGGCCTGCGCCGGCGTGAGGGGAAGGTCGCCGAACCACTCCGCCACGGTGCGCACCTCGACCTTGTGCCCGGTCGTCGCGTGCTGGAAGCGCCCGGTGGGGGGAACCCCCGCCCCGATCCAGTGCGTGCCGGGCGTCCAACCTGGCGTCTGCACGTACAGCCAGTGCCGCACGCCAGGAGCCGGCTCCGGGACGCGGCCGCTGAGCATGATGCGCGTCGCCCCGTAGCTGGCCGCTGTGTCGAGCAGGTCGGTCAAGTTCGGGTTCTTCCGGCGCTGACCGATCTTCGGCTTCACGCTCGTGCCGTCGCTGGTCACACCCTGACCGGTCGTGTGGTCGACCCAGATGGTGGGCACATCCTTCGGCGTCCACCCGTGCGGGCGATAGTCGATGTCGCTCATGCGGCACCCCTTCCTGACATGTCCATCCTATGCGAGCTGCAATACGCGAGCAAGCTCTGAGCAATACGCGAGCAAGCTGGCAGCAATACGGGAACCCCGTCCGGGCGCGACCTACGCCTGCGGAGCGGGTGCCGCGGACGGGTCAATGCCATCAGTGCCGGCGGTGTCCCCAGCGGCGAGCTTCGCCCGCATGTTGGTCTGCGCGGCGATGAGGCCGTTCTGCGTCATGTTCAACAGGATCGCGATCTCGTTCCACGTGAGGCCGGCCTCGTGTGCGCGGTCGGCGAGGTGAAAGCGCTGCGTGCGGAGTTCGTGGAGGCGGTCGATCTCGGCCGCCATCTTGCGCAGTTCTTCACGAAGGTTCTCGAGGTCAGCAGTCATGCGTCCAGCCTACCCAACGGCCTTGCACAGACAATATTTGTGGGGCGACCCTCTTCCGGTGGCATCAGGAACATGCAATCCTGGACGCATGAACCGTGATGAGCTCGTCAACCTCGCTCGCGACATCGCCACCCGCGCCCATGCGGGGCAGGTCGACAAGGCCGGCGTGCCCTACATCCGGCACCCGATCGCCGTGGCTGCCCGGCTGCTCGCGCGCTACCCGGACGCGCCGGCAACGGCAGAGGCCGCGGCTCTGCTGCACGACGTGCTCGAGGACACCGACGTCACAGCCGACGATCTGCTCACCGCAGGCATCCCCCAGGAGGCGGTGGACATCGTCGTCGCCGTCACCAAGGTCCCTGGCGAGTCGACCGAGGACTACTTCGCCCGGGTCCGCGCGCTCCTGTGGTCGCGCCGCCTGAAGGAGGCAGACATCGACGAGAACACGGATCCCGACCGCCTCGAGCTGCTGGACCCGGATACACGCACCCGCATGGAGGGGAAGTACCGGCGCAGCCGTGCCCTCCTCGCCGATCAGGACGCCTGAGGCGTGTGCCTGTCGTGCGCGGAGGGCGGCAGACGGTGCCGCGACGCTCGCCGACTGAAGAGCATGGCTACCGGCGACCTGGCCCCGGAGCCTGGCGATGACCGTCCTGACGTGGCATGGCGCCAAGACCATGCGGAACCTGCTCCCGCCGCACTCTGGGACACCTACTCCCCCGCAGTCGCCGCCGAGGCCGTCGCCGTCATCGCCGAAGCGCGAGACGTCGAGGCATCGACCACGAGCGACTTCCTGGAGGCCCTCCCTCCTGGTACACGCGCCCAGGGCCTCGAGTTCCGGATGAAGAGCCCGTCCTCGCTCGCCCGCAAGCTGCAGACGAAGACCGGCGCCGGCGTCATCGACCCGAACGAGCCTCAGGCCGTCCGCAAGGTCTCCGACCGACTCACCGACGTCCTGCGGTACACGGCCGTCACCGCCGACCACGAGCATCTCCCGGCCGCGGTGACCGCGACCGTGACGCGGCTCCAGCGGCGCGGATACACGGTGGTGCAGGCAGAGACGTCCTACGTCGACGGGAACCCCTACAAGGGCGTCCACCTCCTCGTCCGCAAGGGCACCGGGCGGCCGATCGAGATCCAGCTGCACTCGGAGCTCAGCCAGCGCATCAAGGATGAGAACCACGTCGACTACGAGATCGAGCGCGATCTGCGCCGGCCGCTCCCGGAACGCGCCGCCGCCCGCCAGCGCATGATCGAACGCTCCGCGACCATCCGCACTCCCCCAGCCCTACAGGACGCCACCCGCATCGGCGGCGTTCCGCTCGTAGTGAAGACCTACCCGAACCCGTACCGCTCGACGCACAATGAAGAAGACGGAGGTGGCACACCATGACGACGTTCTACGCGGTCAGCAACGACCAGACACAGGCGTGGGTTGCCGCGCGCGAAGATACCGGCGACCGGCCAGTGCTCGTCTGGCTCGCGAACGATCGCACCTGGCGGCGCAACCCGTTCCTCGAGGAGGAGTTCTACGCCTTGGACCGCGACATGCGCTTCGAGGAGATCTCCCCCACCGACGCCGCCAAGCAGATCCGCGATTGGCCGAAGCTCAACGCCACGACCGCCGGGTGGATCCTCCGCCGGCTGCAGGAGGAGGCGCCCGTGAGCTCTGATGAGCTCGGGATTCCCCGCGCCCACGCCAAGAGGCCCACTCTCGACCTCGCCGCGCAACTCCGGGACGCACACGGCGAGTGGATCGCCGTGAAGATCTACGTGCACGGCGAGAGCCCCGGCGTCCACGGCGCCCGCGGACTCACCAGCGACATCAAGCGCGGGAAGAGGGCCGGCCTCCGGGCCCTCGGCCCCCTCGATGCCCGCTACCGCACCACCTCCGACGGAATCCTCGTGGAAGCACGCGTCAAGCCCGCGGACTCAATCGAAACGATCGGCGCATAAGGAACAGCAGAACTTGGACGCAGCACTGCGCCGATCAAGGAGAGCGGGCTGCAAGACCGCGTATTGCTCACAGCTTGCTGCCGTATTGCTTGCAGCTGTCTGCTACTCGTCAGCCAAGTCGATCAGGTGCCGCAGCGCCGCGTGCCAGTCGTCCGTCGTCGGCATGGACGCACCCTCGTCTCCAGCCGGCGTGGATGAGTAGTGCATCCACCGCTCGTTGCTGGTGGCGTCGGTCTGAGCCAGCGTCCCGAGGTAGGTGTCGCCGTCGTAGACGCGCCATCGCTCGGACTCCTGCTCCTCGAGTCGGTACGTCTTGCCGGCGTAGCTGTACTGGCCCTCTGCCGCTTCCGGTCCGTCTTCCATGGTCGTCAGCGTACGACTGCGCGCAAGCGATCGGCGGGACGAGGGCGATGGTCCCGGGGGAGTAGGTTCATACATGTCACTGCGGCGCATGACCGCCGGCAGTGTCCGCGCACGGCACTCGTGCGAGGAGGTTCGATGACGCGAAGGAAGGCACCCCATGGCAGGCATCCCCGGACCCGAGCTGGAGCTCGGCTTCCTCGGCTCCATCCGAAGGGGCCAGCTGCTGATCGCCGACGCCAACGGGGGAGGGGCCGAGTTCGATCTTGGCGACCCTGACCTGCAGCAGCACGTCCGGGACTGGATGACGGGCATCGTCGCCGACTACGCAGAGCAGATGGTCGACACCCTCGTGCCGGCGGAACCGGGGGAGTGAGCACCATGGCCCCGGGTCAGGCCTCGCCGGCGCCCGACGCCGTCGAGGAGTCGACGTCGACGCCGACGCCGACGCCGCAGGAAGAGCTCCTTGGGTACGCGGAGATCGCGCAGATGATGAACGTCAAGGTCGCCACGGTGTGGAACTACGCGGTCCGCCACGACCACTTCCCCCAGCCGGTCACACCTGCAGGCCAGCGTGCGCCCCGATTCCGCAAGAGCGACGTCGACGCCTACATTGCGGCTCGGAACGCTCATGCGGTCGGTGCGCCCGGACGTCCCGTCCTGACGATGGACGTCGGTGAGCGCGTCGACCCGACCGTGGGCGGCCGCGCCTCCGCCGCCATCCGGGCCCGACTTGCCGTCGCCGGCGCTCCCGGCCACAAGGACGTCGCGGAGGCCCTCGGGATCCGCAAGCCCGCCCTCAAGGCACGACTCCGCCGCGAGACGCGATGGAAGGTCGCCGAGCTCGAGCGCGTGGCGTCCCTGCTGGGCACCACGGTCGACGAACTCACCAGGGGTACCGACGCCTGAGCGCGACGGGACGGCCTACCTCGTCGTCTGGGAGGACACCCGTACCGTCCGCCTGCGTCGACGCGAGTCCCTCACCGAGCAGCCCCTCGCCTGGATGCGCGTGACCTGGGCCCCGCAGAGCGAGGCGGACCCGTACGAGCACCGGATCACGCGCATCGACCTGTACGCCCACGCGGACGCCGTCTCCGATCGCACCTGGCTGACCACTGCACGCACCATCGCGGACGCGCTGGGCGCCTGCGACCGACTACCCGAGCCGCAGTCGCGCCCCGCGGCGCCGCCCTTCGACTGGAGCGCGCACACCATCGAGCACAGCCCGAGCATCCCGTAGGCGGCGAGCGCCGCGAGTGGGGTCGAGGTTGGAGGGCATCCCTCTCGGGGGATGCAGTGTGTGCATCCCCTGGGCGAATGGGGTGTGGCTCCTTCCGGTGGTCGGGCTGTGCTGACATCTACTAACCTACCCAGCCCGGGCGAAGGTGTCAACCCCCTTAGGTCACACCGTCTGGTTCCCTCCTTCCTCTTGGTGCGGCGGTCGGCCAGGGAGGGGGTGGCATGTGCCACCCCCTCGATGCGCTAGGCGAAGCTGGTGTGGATTTCGTCCACGTCCCAGCGGTCCGCGCCGTTCTCGCGGAGGGAGTCCAGGAGCGAACCGGTTGAGATTTCGGCCTCGGCGATCTGCTCGGCCTCGTCGGAGGAGGTAGCGCTGACCGTGTCGGTGACTCGGATCGTGGCCCGGACGTACATGACCACGTCGTAGTCCTTCGAGCGGCGGGGGCCACCGAGGGCCTCGGCCAGGTCGTCGAACACGTCACAGTGCTCCGCTTCCGTGGCGGCCTCCTGAGCGGCCGCCCAGAACTCCATCAGCCGCGGGTCGTCGCCGCGGATCTGCTCGGAGCGAGCGGCCCTCAGGGCCTCGGTGAGTTCGACGATGCGGGCGGCGTCGGCGCGGGATCGTGCTTCGGCGTGCGCGAGGTCCCACGCGGCCTCGATGCTCTCGGCCGCGTGCCGGCCGGGGGAGGGGTTGTAGCCGCCCACGGTGAGGTGGTTCGGCAGCGGGGCGTAAGGGGCGATGAGTGCCATCGGTTCTCCTATCTGGTTGGTAGATCTGACATCTACAAACCTACGCATGACCACCGACATCGACGCCGGCACCGAATGGCTCGGCTGCTTGCTCGGGTATTGCTAGCAGCTTGCGGCCAGCAAGCAGATGTGCGATAATGGGGTCATGCAGACGACACAGATCCCCACGAAGACGGTCCGCATCCTCGACCTCGACCGGCAGCACAAGATCCCCTACGGCACGAACGAGTACGGCGACCCGGTCACGGACGCCGACGGCTTCATCGCCCTCTTCGACGCATGGGAGGACACCCGGGACGCACATCACGCAGGCGGCTACGTCCGTGGCGATGACCGGGAGGAGACCTTCACGGTCGCGTGGCACGACGGCGACGAGATGAACATCGTGAGGTTCGAGGCGGACTGGTACTCCGTCACCGAGGCAGACGATGTCGTGGGCCCCCTGTACTCCCTCGCCAACGCCCCCTTCGACATCGCCGTCGAGGACGCCGCTGCGTGACGCCCTGCGTCGTGCCGCCCGGATCTCGACGCGCGTCCACCCGCTCCACGACAGAACGGACTGACTCATGAACGGAATTCGCTGTGGCCTCGACGGCGTCACCGACGTCATAGAACTCGATGACGAGCACCTCCTCGCGCAACTCCAAGAGGCGGTAGGGGGAACCATCGAGGTACTGGAGGTCACGCCGGCCTGTGATCTGGTGATCGACGAGGAGGGCAAGCTCAAGGGCTACCCGCGGAACAGCGTCGCCACGGCGCTCGCCGAGGCGCTCGACATCGGTCTCGCGCCGGGTGACTACATCGCCGGGCCCGCGGTCCTGATCGGCACGAACCCGGACGGGTATCTGGGACCCGTGCCGGCGCACGTGATGGAGGCCCTGATCTCCGTCAGCGGCCATCTCGCTCGCGAGGACGCCCCGCGACCGTCCACCACGGAGGAGCGGTGAGGACGTTAGCCTCGCACGCGGCAGAGGACGTGCCGTCGCCGACGAGTGGGAGGGCCTGATGTCGGATCCCTGGGCAGTCAAGCGGCAGGGCGACGACGCCGCGCTGGCGAGAAACGTCTCCTTCGCCTACGCAGGTGTGGCCACGGTGGCGTGGGTCGCCGTCGGGGATCCCGACGGTTTCGCGCTGGCAGCACACGCTGGCACGGTCGCGCTGCTTGTTGGCACAGGACTTGCCTTCTGGGCGCGTGCAAGTCGACACAGGGCGAACGCACGCGAGTGGCTGGAGTTGATCTACTCGAACTGAAGCCAGCGTCGGGTCCGGGGCTCGCCATGCCGCGGGGTGATTCTACTGAGTGATGTGGACCTGGTTCCTGGTCCAGGCGGCGAGCTGCACGGCGGCGGCCTGCCACGTGCGGGTCGGGCCGAACTCTCCCGGGAGGAGCCCGCCGAATCCGGCGCGTTCGAGGATGTGGGTGGTCCAGGTCCCGTCGTTCTGTTGGCGGAGCTCGGCGACGGTGACGAGCGGGTGGCCCTGGTGGCAGCGTCGCACGAGGGCCTGGCGGGGCGTGTCGGGGTCGAGAGCTGCGGCGTACATCGGGTGCCGCACGGGCGTCGTCGTGGCGGTGGGTGTGGTCGTGGTCATGGTGCTCCTTCGGGTTGGCGGCCGCGGATTGCGGCCCCATCTCTACTATCGACATCGGCCAGCCCACCCTTCGGTGGCTGGGGGGCTGGTGATGCTCTCTCCCGTACTATCGGCCGGTCGCGCGGAGACGTTCACGGGTGCTCATGCGGCCGTGGCCTCGGGGTCGCGGTGCGGGCGTCGGGGTCGTGCGGGGGTGCTGGCGGGCGGCCTGCGGCGCTCGCCGCGGACGGGTCCTCGGGGTCGGGTGCTCGGCGGCGTGCGGGATCCCGGCGGCATTCGCCGCCGGTCGCGGTGTCGATGTCGTGCGCGGGGTGCTGGTGCTCGCTGGGGCCGCGGCGTGCGTGCGGCGCGGGCCGGCTGCCGAGTGTCGATGTCGTGCGCGGGGTGCTGGTGCTCGCTGGGGCCGCGGCGTGCGTGCGGCGCGGGCCGGCTGCCGATGCGTCCGGTGGGGGCGGTCGCGGTGTCCTCGTGATCGGGCTGCTGCAACGTGATGGTCGTGAGCGGCGCTCGCCGTGGTGCGGCCGGACGGGTCGTGGTGGGGCTGTGCGGGGTGCTGGCCGAGGCGTCGGGCGCTGGCGGAGGCCGTCGGGTGCTGGCGGAGGCGGTCGGGCGCTCGCCGGGTGGTCGTCCACGCTGTGGTCGGCGCTCGCCGAGGCGTCCGGCGCTCGCCGGGTGGTCGTGCGGGCGGCGGGCCGGCGTCAGCCGCTGCCGCTGCGCGGTCGCGGTGCGGGCGGTCGCGGGGCTGGTCGACGTCGTGTGGCCGTCGTGTTCGGTATCGATCGCTGGCGGGGCTCGGGATCTGTGTGGGCGGCCTCCGGCGCTCGCGGGCGGTGCGGACGTGGTGCGGCGCTCGCCGTGGACCCGCGCGGACCCCATCGGGTCCTGCGAGGGTGTCGTGGGGTGTCGGTACCGTCGGCGCATGGATCAGGAAGCTCTGGATGCGACGATCGCTCATCTCACCGCGCGGATCGAGGCGGCGTCGCAGTCGAGCTTCGCCAAGGTCAGCATCCGGGCGGACCGGCAGCCGGGGTGGGCAGATGATGCGCTCGCGCGGGTGGCCGTGGTCATCGGCTCGGTGGACAGGATTCGCTACTGCGGTGGGTTTCTGGTGCCGAGCGAGGACAGGACGACGTGGGCCGTGGAGGTCGTCGCGATCACCGACGACGTCCTCGTGCGCGGGACCTTCAGCGCGGAGCGGGACTACCTCATGCTCGACGGCGACGTGACGGCGTGGCGCAGGTCCTCGATCGACCGGGTGACGGTCGACTGGGTCTTCCCGCCGGACCCTGAGGGGCAGCCCGACGAGGGGCAGCGGGGGTCGGCCTACGCGACGCTGGTCCTCGCCGACGGCGGGGAGATCGAGCTGCCGCCGCGGCAGGGCACCGGTCGCATGTGGGATCCGGAGTTCCTCGCGTTCCTCCCGGAGCTGCTGCGCTCGTAGCCCCCGGGGGTCGGGCCTCAGCCGCGGGGTGCTGGCGCCGCGTGCGGGCGGGGTTCGTGCTCGAGGTGCCCAGTCAGGGGCCGGCGCTCGCCGTGTGCGCGCCGGACGTCGGTTCCGGGCCTGTGGTCAGTTCCCGTCGTCCTACGTGAATATCCACCAGTGGGGGCCTTCGAGGGCTTCGTCGACGGTCCCGGCCGCGTTGCCGATGCTGAGCCCCTTCGAGTTGAGCACGCGCTCCTCCTCGGGCACCTCTGGCTGCCACGCCGTCGCCATGTACCGGACGTTGCCCGCGGCCTGGCCGAAGTCGAGCACCTCGACGCGCACGTCCACGCCGTGGTGGCTCATCGAGTACGTCGCGTGGACCTGGGCGGCCGACTCGAACCCGTGTCCGCTGAAGATCTCCACCGCACGATTCACATCCATGTTCACAGCACCGACGCTATCCGTGGCCTCGTGACGCGGCCCCTCCCCAAGCGGGGGCCGTGCTCGTGTTCTGTGTCGAGCTCGCGGGTTGTGCTGGGGATCCGTGTGGCGGCCGTCGGCGCTCGCCGGGTGCGGGCTCCGGGGTCCTCGCGCCGCGTTGTTGACGTCGTGCGTGGCCGACCGGCCGACTGGTCTGGTGGTGGCGGTGTGGTGCGGGAGCCCGGGGGCCGTGCGTTCCGCGTCGAGGACGGTCTCGATGATCCCGGCGTAGTGATGGGCGTCCGTCGGAGAAATTTCGACGGGGGCCGGGTTGGTGATGCTGTCGACCTCGACCTCGAGCTCGAATACGTCGCATGCGTGAATCGCGAGATAGACCAAGCGTTAACGAGTTACAAGATTGTATTCTCTCTGCTCTTTGAAAAACTCAGATAGCTTGATATACACCATTGTGCTCTGCTCTGTGGGGCGACGAGGGACTTGATCGGTCATTATCCCGTAAAGCATACCGGTATCCGGGTTAAATACAGGCCCTCCGGAATCTCCCGGAAGCAAAAAGTCAGTTGAGGAAGACGCTGCCTGATCTCCGCTATGAGGGTTCCTGAAGCCCGGCGGCCAAGCACGAACGGATAGGTTCCGCCAGTTAACCTGTACACCAGTGGTGCTACCGCTTGTAGCAAAAGCTTCATTCAGCCCGGGGTCACCGTACCCGATTACGGGTTGGCCATATATGCTCCGCGTTCTAAGCGACGCGGTGAGCACACGAGGAAGCGCGTTTGGCGTCCAGGTGGTCACCGGCAAGCAGTGGGGCGCGCCATGTGAAGAACTTCCACACGTGTACGACACGTGAACAATAGGATCGATTTTAATCAACGCTAGATCGACGTTATCTGATCTCCAATAGACCGTTCCAACGGGAGCGGTATTGCCATGACGAGATTCGAGCTCGTTTCGAACGAATACCCTCTCCCCTGTACGCGCAACACAGTGATTAGCAGTCACCACGTACCTGGTGGCGCGCTCTTTTGCAAAGAAAACTGAACTCCAGCTATTTTTTTGCACCACAGCACCAGCAGTGCAATCGCCGCCGAACTCGAATTCGAGCTGTGAACCCGCAACCACTGGTCGTGTCTGCCTGGCGCCCTCGGTAGCGAACGCGCTCGAACCCGTAGAAGTGACGGCCGCGAGCCCGAGAGTGATGAAAATGATAAGAAAGTAAAGACGGCGAGAAGGCGTTTTTGTCATTCAATTGAACTCTCTATGACGACTTGACATAAATATAAAGCGCATTAAACCACGTACATTGGGGATGCGCTTGCGCTTAAAGCACACTAAGAGGAGCTGTAAATTTACAGAGGTCTTAATCCGAAGTGCTCTGTTTGTCCACAGATCGGGTGCTGAACGTCAGCGTGAAGACCAAAACTGCCGCGTTGGTGGTGCGCCCGTTGCTGAGCGGTGCCGAGCGTCAGCGGCTACGTCCAGAGCTCACATGCCCCGAATGCGAGGCAGACGCGTACTTCGTACGCCGGGCGATCAACGGCCGGCCGGCGTGCTTCGGAGCCAGGCCCCACAACGCCGATTGCTCGCTCGCGACGACAAGCGGTGAGGGCGGCGCTGGCCATCTTGAGGATGTTGCGGCCATTGACGCCGAGGACGGCGGCCTGGTCCTCCGTCCCATGAACGCCGACGCGCCGGACCACGTCACGGACGAGGCGGACGACGACGCGAAGGCGCGTCGAGGTCAGCGACACGGCGGGACGCCTGTCCCTGGTCGGTCACGGCGCGGGATGAACCTCAACCGGCTCCTGCGGCGCCTGATCCGTATCCCCGGGTTCGCAACCAGCACTGAGCTCCTGACGCTGCCCGATGGCACACAGACCACCGTGCGCGACTGGTGCGTCTTCGCAGACCCCGCCGCCGCGACGCTCGTTGATCGTCGCCGCATCTTCTGGGGCACCATCCGATTTGCCAACACCGATGACGACAGCAACGGCGCGTGGCTGAACCTCGGACGAGGATCCCATCCCACCATCCGCCTCGAACGGGACCTCTTGGCGGCCGTCCTAAGCCGCATCCGCGCGCCACCAAAATCTCGGTACAGCTACTGGAATGTGCCCCATGCCCACAGCATAGGTCGCAAGAGCACGCGAGACGAGGGTTCGTGAAGCGTGCGTCGGGCTGGGGTGCCGCCGGCGGAACGGTCGGAATGCCGGACGTTCGCGGGACGGGGCGCTCGACACAATGGTCAGACCAGTGCTGTTCGTGGCGGCAGCGGCACCTGATCGCCGCTGCACGAGGGGCCGCCCGGCGAGCGGTGCGGTTCGGTTCAGCCTTGGATGTGTGCCCGGATCTGGGCGATGGCCTCGTCGCTGGTGATCTGATGCTGGGCGGCGCGTTCGAGGATGTCGAGGAGGACGGGGTCGGTGATCTCGTGCCCGCCGAGCGCGAGGCCGGCCGTCGCGAACGCGAGGCGCTCCTGAACCTGGGCATCGGTCGGGGTATCGGGGTCGGTCATGGTGGGTCCTCGCGGTGTCAGCGTTGGACGTGTCGGCGGATCTGGGTGATGGCGTCCTCGGCGGTGATCTCCTCGCGCGCGGCGCGGTCGGTGATGTCGAGGAGGACGGGGTCGGTGACCTGGTGGCCGCCGAGGGCGAGCGCGGCGTCGGCGAACGCGAGGCTCTCGACAGCCCGGGCCTCGTGCGCGGCGGCCGCGGCCTCGGCGTCGGTGGCCTCGGTGGGGGTGTCCGGGTTGTCGGTCATGCGGTGAGGGTAGCTCCGGCGTCGGGTCGTGGCCAGGATCAGGGTCGTGGTGGGGCTGTGCGGGGTGCTGGCGGGTGTTCGGCGCTCGCCGCGGGTCTCGGGCGCTCGTCGGGGTGGGCGTGCGCGGGATGCTGGTGTTGAGGGTCCGGCGCTCGCCGGGGTTGGTGCGGGCTGGGGTCAGGCGGGGCGGCCCTGGAGCACGTCGCGGAGGTTCGTGAGGGCGCCCTGCTCGGCGCGGGCGTCGCCGTCGTTGTCGAGGACGCTGTCGATGATCCCGGCGTAGTGACGGGCGTCCGTGGGAGAGATCTCGATGAAGTCCTCGCCGGTGAGGCTGTCGACCTCGATCTCGAAGCGGACGATCAGGTCCTCGTCCTGGGCGGCGGGGACCTGCGTGACGGGGGTGGCGGGGTCCACGCCGCTTGCGCGGGCGGCGAGAGCGAACTCGATGAGCTCGCCGTAGGTCATGTTCTCCAGGTCCACGCTGATTCGCATCGTCATGGGGTGAGCCTGGCACGTGCCCCTGCCGGGGTGGGGACCGGCGACCGGTTCCTCGACCAGGTGCGCACGCTGCGGCCGCGGCGTGCGTGCGGCGAGGGCCCGCTGCCGGGTTGCCGGTGCTCGCCGGGTGGTCGTCGGGTGCGGGTTCGCGTGGTCGGCGTCTGCCGGAGGAGACCGGGGTCGTGGTGGGGCTGTGTGGGGTGCTGGCGGGTGTTCGGCGCTCGCCGAGGCCGTCGGGCGCTGGCCGAGTGGTCGTGCGCGCGGCGGGCCGGTGCGGGATCCCGGCGGGCGTCGGCGTGGTGCGGGGGAGCGGGAGTGCGTGGTCGACGTCGGCCGCGGTGCGGGCGGCGTGGGCGGTCGCGGGGCTGGTCGACGTCGTCTGGTCGTCGTCCTCGGTGTGTCGAGATCGCGGGTGGTGCTCGGGATCCGCGGGGGCGTCGGTGCGCGCGGTTCCTCGTGCCGGGCGCTCGCCGCGGTCGACGCAGGATGCCGCTGGCCGTCGGCGAGGCGGGGTAGCGCTCGCCGCGGGGTGGCCGTGCGGTGCGGCTGTCGATGTCCTGCGCTCGGGCGCGCCCGGCCGGTCGGTGTCGGTGTCGGTGTCGTGCGGGATCCCGGCACGTCTGGGGCGGTGCCGGTCGTCGTCCTCGGCCTAGTCGTCGACGCCGGGGGTGCGGGTAAGGGGCTGGCGCTCGCCGGGCTCCTGGTCGACGAGGTGGGCCGGCTGCAGGCGGTACGGGGCGGTGCGCGCGCGGGCGGGCGTGCGGGTGGCGGGGAGGGGCGCTCGCCGAGGTGGTGTCGGGGGGTCGTGTCGGCTGTGCGCGGGATCCCGGCGGCTGCCGGCGGTGACGAGCGCACCCCGGCGTCGACGTGGCGCTCGCCGAGGGGCGGGGTGCTGAGCTCGGAGGCGTGCCGGGACGTGGGGCCCGGGCGAGGCCGGCGTGGAGCTCGGCGGCGGGGACCCGCGCACGCCGCGGATCCGATGGCCGTGGCCAGGCGTCCGGGGAGGGGCGGGTGCGTGCTCGAGGCGGTGGTCGGGGTGCGGCGCTCGCCGGGTGCGCGCGCTGGTGGGTGGTCCCTGCGCGTCGAGGCGACGTCTCGGGCACCGGATCCTCGCCGCGTGGCTGCCGCGGTCGCGCCGGGGCGGTGCCGGCGGCCGCGCTCTGCGGCCGGGCGGGGTGCAGCTGCTCGAGCTCGGCGCCGGGTGCGTACATCTACTGGCGCTGCGGGCCGTCCACGGGGCTCGGACCGGGTGCCCGCTCGGATCCGCCGGTCGTCGGCGACGAGGGGCGCTCGCCGTCGGGCCGCCGTGTGGCGTGCTGGGTGAGCTCGTCGACGTCGGGCCGCGGCGCCGGCCGCCGTGGGGGCGGCCGGCGTGGACGTCGTGACGCTGCTGCAGCTGCGCGTCGGCGTCGTGCGCGGTGCGCGTGCAGCTGCTCGAGCGGGGCGGGGCGTGCGTACATTTACTCGCGCTCCCCGTGATGACCCACTGGTCGGATCGGGGAGCTGGTGCGCTCTGGGGCGGTGCTGTGCGTGCTGTCGGCAGGGCTCGGGGTGCGTATCACTGTCGCGCTGCGGCTCGGCCGAGGAGGCCGTGCGCGGGCACTCGCGGCGGACCCGCCGGCCGTCGTCGACGAGGGGGTCGCGGGGGAGGCGCTCGCCGCGGGCCGCCCTGTGGCGTGCTGGGGAGCTCGTCGACGTCGAGCCGCGGCGCCGGCCGCCGTGGGACCGCCGTCGCGGACGTCGTGACGCTGCTGCAGCTGCGCGTCGACGTCGTGCGCGACGTCGCGCGACCTGGTGCGGCGCCGGGGGCCTGCGCTGCTCGAGGGCCTGCTCGAGGGGCGTGGACGTGGGGCGGTGCTCGCCGTGGTCGTGCCGGTGCCGGGGTGGGGGTGCTGCAGCTGCGCGATCGGGCCCACGGGGGCGTGTGTATCTTGTCGCGCCCCTCGTGGTGGCCCACTGGTCTGATCGGGGCTTCTGCGTGTTCTGCGACCAGTTCTGCGGCGCGATCGCCGTCCGGGCGGGTGTGTGTCATCTGTCGCGCTTCGCGGGGGCGCTGCGGCCGACGTCGACCGCCGGGTGCGGATGGTGCACGGCGCTCGCCGCGGGCCTATGCGAGCCGGCGTGGAGCTCGGCGGCGTCGGGGAAGAGCGCGTGCGTGCTCGAGGCGGGTGGTCGGGGTGCGGCGCTCGCCGGGTGCCCGCGTGGATCCGCTGGCTGTCGTCGATGCGGGGTGATCGCGGGTGCGGCGCTCGCCGGGGGTGGTTTCGTGGAGCGCGTCGACGTCGTGCGCGGTGCCGGGCGCTCGCCGCGGGCGCGGGGCGCGGTGGTAGCTGCGCGTCGACGTCGTGCGCTGTGGTGCGGTGCCGGGCTCTCGGGCCCCTCGAGGGGGGTGCTGGAGGTTCGGAGGGCCTGGGGGAGTGTGCGCGACGTCGTGGAGGGTGCGGGGCGCTCGCCGTGGTGCTGCCGGTGGGGCGCCGGTGTGGTCGCGGGCGCGCACCGAGGCTGGTGGCTCGCTCCGCGACGCGACGTCGCGGGTGGGGGCGTCAGGAGCTCGCTGCGGATCCGCTGGTCGAGGGCGCCGCGGGGTGGCCGTGCGGCGCCGGGTGGGCTCGTCGACGTCGTGCGCGGTGCACGGCGCTCGCCGGGTGCGCGCCGCGCTGCAGCTGCTCCAGCGGGGCGGGGCGTGCGTACATTTACTAGCGCTCCTCGTGGTGGCCCACTGCCGTGACCAGGGGTTCCGTGTGTTCTTGCCGGGGTACCGGGTGCGTACATCTACTGGCGCTGCGGGTTGTCCACGGGACTTGGGCCGGGGGCCGGTGCGGGTCCGCCGGCCGTCGTCGACGCGGGGTGATCGCGGGTTCGGCGCTCGCCGGGGGGCTCGTGGAGCTCGTCGATGTCGAGCCGCGGTTCCGGCTGCCGCTGCGCGTCGTCGTGCGGCCTGGCACGCCGCCGGGGGCTCGCGCTGCTCGAGGTGTGGCCGGCGTCCGGGTGCCCTGCAGGTCGTGGCAGCTGTGCGCGGGGTGGGCGGGGGAGTGCGCGACGTCGTGGAGGGTGTCGGGCGCTCGCCGTGGTCCAGCGGGGTGGGCGGTGAGCTCGTGGGCGTCGTGGTGCGAGTGTCGGGCGCCGATCGAGGCGTGGTGCCGTGCGGTGGACGTACCGGGTGGAGCTCGTCGACGTCGAGCCGCGGCGCCGGCCGCGGCGCGGCCGCCGGGGCCGCCGGCGAGGACGCGGCTGACGCTGCTCGTCGTCGCGCGCGACGTCGTGCGCCGTGGCGTGGTCGGGTGCGGTGCTCGCCGGGTGCGCGCGCTGGCCGGCTGTCCTGTGCGTCGAGGCGACGTCGCGGGCGCCGTGCGGGCGCCGTGGGGCCGCCGGCCGGCGGCGAGGCGGGGTGATCGCGGGGTCGGCGCTCGCCGCGGGGTGGTCGTGTGGAGCTCGTCGACGTCGTGCGCGGTGCTGGTGCGTGGCTGCCGTTGTGCGTCGACGTCGGCCGCTGCGGTGCGGCGCCGAGCGCTCGCGTCCCTCGAGGGGCTGCTCGAGGGACACGAGGGCCGGGGGAGCGTGCGCGACGTCGTGGAGGGTGTCGGGCGCTCGCCGTGGTCGAGCGGGGTGTGTGTGCGGGGTGGTGGATCTGGTGCTGTGCGGGCCGTGGGCGG